>JAODNG010000528.1 GCA_025465385.1 Pseudonocardiales bacterium | reverse complement strand
TCCAGGTCGCGAGGGGTCAACTACGGTCACTCACGTCACCTTCGCCGAGTACCAGCAGGCCAGCATTAGGACAGGTCAGAGTCTTGATTGCCGCCCAATCTTTCAAGCTGGCCATGTTGGTGTGATTCGGGTGTTGACATGGGAGTGGTACCGGAGCCGAGCCGTTATCCCGGGATGCTTACATGGTGGCCCGCCATAGGTCGGAGATCACGGGTCGGTGTGTGGCGGGACCTAATTGGTTAGGCTCCGGTATGGCCCGAGTGCCCTACCTCGACCCCGACGATGCCGCCGAGGACGTAGCCCGTGCGCTGCGTCGCCTGCCGCCGTTGCACGTGTTCGGTCTGTTGGCGCACGCTGAGACCGCGTTCGTCCCGGCGTTGCGCTTGGGTAGCGTGATCTTGCGCGAGCTGGCCCTAGACAGCGGCCTGCGTGAGCTGGCGATCCTGCAGGTCGGCCGGCTGGCCGCACGCTATGAGTGGGACCAGCATGTCCCGATCGCCCGTGAGGCCGGAATCAGCGCCGAGCAGATCGACGCGCTGGATCGCGGCGAACTGGAGGCCGACTGTTGGACAGCCGCCCAGCGGGCGGTGCTGGTTTTTGCCGCCGCAATAGTGTCCGATGGGGACGTCGATGACGCCACTTATCGGGAGGTGCGCGAACATCTCGGTACCCGCGAAGTCGTGGAGCTGGCGCTGGCCGCCGGGCTCTACCTTATGCTCGCCCGGATCATGACGGCGCTGCGGATCGATCCCGACCCACCCGTCGGAGGCCACTTAGTCCAGCTCCTATCCGATCTTGATTGATCCTGTACCTACCGCAGGTCGACGTTCCTGACCGCGCATCGGACCAAACCTTCTCGCCGCCCTCCACCGTGGCGTCCTACTCATCACTTGACCAGAAGATGCCCAGCACATTCAGCGAAGTCAACTCGACCAAGATCAGGCCGTGGCCAGGCCGTGGGAGGCTGTCGGACCGCGACAACCAACGACAACCGTCCAGTGACATTGCTCCTGCTCTCCGACCTGCACACCGCATTACAGCTGGTCAGCATAAACGCGTGACACACCTACGACGTCTGACCACTGAGGAGCTCTGACTTGCGATTTCGGGTTGGGAACCCATGCGTCACTAGGCCGTCGGAGACCCGGAGCCCGCCTCGGGTGCGAGTTCCGGGTTACGGATGTTCCTTGTCCACAGTCACTACACCGCCGATGCTGCTCGCATGGAGAACCCCACACCACAGGCGGTGCGAATCATCCCCTATGCCAGCGAAGCACTGCGAGTACTCGGCGAGTGCTCTGGTCTGGCAGTTTGTCAGCTGACGGTCCCGGCGGGATTCGCCGGTCCGCCGCCACACATCCACCACGATTTCGATGAGGCCATTTACGTCCTCGACGGGTCTCTCACCGTGGTCCTCGGTCGCAACGATCCCCGACTCGCGCCGTCCAGCAGCCTCATCCTCGCCGCCCGAGGTATCCGGCATACTTTCGCGAACCCCCATGACACACCCGTCCGCATCCTCGGCCTGTGGAGCCCAGGCAGCGCGCTGAGGTTCATGGAAGACATCGGGGCCGCCCTACCCGCATCCGCAGCACCTGATCCGACGCGCCTGGCGGAGATCTACCGCCAGCACAACAGCGAGATCATCCTTTAATCCAGAACCGTGGCGGTGCACTACGACCTGGCTTAATCACAGATCGAGTGCCCTGACGGCGCAGTAGCCGTGAGTTCAGGCGCCGAAGGAGCGCTCTACGACGGCGCGGGCTCTGCGGGTCGTCCGGCGGTACTCGTCGACTACCTCGCCGGGGTCGCTATCCGCCGAGTGTCCTAGCGCCCTGGCCACGGCAGCCAATTCCCGGCCGGATGTGGGCAGTTGGTCGACCTGCTTGCCGCGGACCAGAGTGAGAACGTTGCGGGTTTTGGTGACGAGCTTCCAGGCAGCCAGCAGGACCTCGGCGTCGGCCGCAGCGAGCAGCCCGGCGTCTGCCGCGGCCTGCAAGGCGGTCGTGGTGGATGGGGTGCGTAGCGCCGGGATCTGATGAGCATGCTGCAGCTGCAGCAGCTGGATGGTCCACTCCACGTCGGCCAGGCCGCCGCGGCCAAGCTTGGTGTGGGTGGTGGGGTCGGCGCCGCGGGGCAGCCGCTCGGAGTCGACTCTCGCCTTGATCCGCCGGATCTCAGTGGCTTGGCGGGCACTCAATCCGCCCGCTGGGTAGCGCACCGGATCGATCATCGAGATGAACCGCTCCCCCAGTTCCATATCGCCAGCGACCGGTCTGGCTCGTAACAACGCCTGCGCCTCCCAGGGCTGTGCCCACTGGGTGTAATAGGACTGGTAGGACGCCAGGGTACGTACCAGCGGGCCTGAGCGTCCCTCCGGACGCAGCCCAGTGTCGACCACAAGAGGAGGGTCCTGGCTGGGTGAGCCGAGGAGGTTGCGCACCGACTCGGCGACGGAGGAGGCGAAACGCATCGCGTCGGTTTCACTGGATTCGCCCACCGCCTCACAGACGAACAGCACGTCGGCGTCGGAGTTATAGCCCAGCTCCGCGCCGCCGAGTCGACCCATTGCAATCACCGCGATCCGGGCCGGCTCGGCCTGGCGGCGTTCGATTTCAGCGCGCAGCGCCACGTCGAGCGCCGCGGCCAGCACTGCGGCCCACACCGAAGACAGCGCAACGCAAACCGCGTCGACGTCAAGTAGTCCGAGCAGGTCCGCGCACGCGATCCGCAATAGCTCGTAACGGCGCAGCGCGCGAGCGGCTGCCGCCGCCGCACCAGGACCGCGGTAGCGGCCTGCGGTGGAGCGCACCGACGCCGCGACCTCCGCCGGGTCTCGGCCTGCCAACTCCTGCGGGTTGGCCAGAAGCTGTAGCGCCTCCGGCGCCCGCACCAGCAGGTCGCCGACCATCCGTGAGGTGCCGAGCAGGGCCATCAGCCGCTGCGCCACGGCACCCTCGTCGCGCAGCAACCGCAGGTACCACGGGGTATCGTCGAGTGCTTCAGAGACCCGGCGGTAGGCGGCCAGGCCACGGTCGGGGTCTGGGGTGTCGGCGAGGAACTCCAGCAGGACGGGCAGCAGCGTGGATTGGATCGCCGCCCGCCGGGAAACCCCGTCGGTAAGCGCTCGCAGATGCCCGAGCGCGCCCTGTGGTGAGGCGTAACCGAGCGCAGCCAGCCGAGCCTTCGCCGAGGACTCCGTCAGCCGGTACGCCTCGGTGGGGACCTTGGCCACAGATTCCAGCAACGGCCGGTAGAACAGCTTCTGGTGCAGCCGGCGGGCCCGGTGCGAGTGCCGGGTGTGCTCGATTCGCAACACTTCGAGCGCGTCGTGGCGACCGTCGGGCCGTATCCCCGCGGCGCGGGCTAGCCAGCGCCACGCCGCGATGTCATCGTCGGCTGGAAGCAGGTGGGTGCGGCGCAGCTTGTGCAGCTGCAACCGGTGCTCCAGCAGGCGCAGAAACCGGTAGGAGGCCGCGAGGTTCGCTGCGTCGTCGCGGCCGACATACCCGCCCTCGCCTAGCGCGGCCAACGCCGCCACGGTGGCCGCGACCCGCAGCGACTCGTCGGTGCGGCCGTGCACCAACTGCAACAGCTGCACGGCGAACTCCACGTCACGCAGGCCGCCATGCCCCAGCTTGAGCTCCCGGTCGACCAGCTCGGCGGGAACATGGTTGGCGACTCGGCGGCGCATTGCCTGAACCTCAGGTACGAAGTTTTCCCGATCCGCCGCGGTCCACACCATCGGGCCTACGGCCTCCAGATAACGGCGGCCGAGCTCGACATCACCAGCGACCGGGCGGGCTTTGAGCAGCGCCTGGAACTCCCAAGTCTTCGCCCACCGGCGGTAGTAGGACAGGTGCCCTTGCAACGTGCGCACCAGCGCGCCGGCTTTGCCCTCAGGGCGCAGCGCCGCGTCGACCTCGAAACACGCCGACGCCACCCGCATCGTCGCCGAAGCCAGCTTGGTGGCGCCACCTAGTTCATCCTCGGAGTCACCCACGAAGATCACGTCAACGTCCGAGACGTAATTGAGTTCCGCCGCACCGCACTTACCCATCCCGATCACGGCGAGCCGGGGTCGCTGACAGCCCGGGGTCACCTCCGCCATTCCGACGGCCAGGGCAGCGCGCAGCACCCCAGCCGCGAGCTCGGCGAGGGCCGCTGCGATCTGTTCGAAGGGCACCACCGGCAATTCCGGCTCGACCACGGCGGCTAGATCAGCGGCCGCCAGCTCGGTGATCAGCTCCCGGTAGGTCACCCGCAACGCTCGCTGGGCTGAGACGCCAGTGAGCGTCGCGCGGCTCCCTGGAGACGTGGGATCCGCACCGACCGCAACGAGCAACCGCTGTGCCGCCCGGTCTGCCCAGTCCGGGCGCACCGCGTCTGGACTGATCAGCGCATGCCAGCCCTGCGGGTTTGCGACCAGATGATCGCCGAGCGCGGTCGACGAACCCAGCACCCCGATCAACCGTCCGCGCACCCCAGGGTCCCGGCGCATCAATCGGTCCAGCTCGACCCAGCCGTCCCCGATCGCATGGCCGAGACGGGCCAGGGTGCGCAGCGCCAGATTCGGGTCTGGCGCGCGGGATAACGCCCACAGGGTGTCCTCGGCGTCCCGGCGGACCTGCCCGTTACGCCACCAACCCAACCGCGTCAGAGTCTCGGCTGCTCCGCCGTCGGTAATCCCCAGTCGCGCCAGGGAAACTGCCGTCCGCCTGCTTTCAGTCACCAGCGTGCTCCAGACGCTAGTGACCCAGCAGCGGCAGAGCCACCCGGTCCCCGGCGGGGGCTAGCTCGCCTGCGGCCAGCGCCACGAACCGAGTCGCCAATGGCCGCCACGCCTCCGCGATATCAGCGTGCACCTGCTCCAGATGATCAGCATCGAGTTGCCACGCTGGAAAAGCCCCCGCGGCATCACGGCGAGCCCAGGACAGCACAGTGGCCGGCGAGGTCTCGATATGGAACTGCAGGCCATAACCGGCAGTGCCGACGCGGAAGGCCTGGTTCGCGTGCCGGGGGGAGGAAGCGAGCAGGGTGGCTCCCGGCGGCAGTCGATGAATCTCGTCGTGGTGAAACTGGATGACGTCGGGGGTCAGTGGCAGCTGCGCGAACAGCGGGTCACGTGCAGCAGCATCCCGCTTGGCGATGAGTAGCGTGCCGGCCTCAGGGCCGTCGGCCGCCCGGCGTACCGCGCCACCGGTGGCCGCCGCCAGCAGCTGCCCGCCGAGGCAGACTCCGAGCACCGGCAGCCGGCGGGCGACCGCGCCCGCGAGCAACCACTGCAGGCCGGCCAACCACGGGTGGTCGGCGTCGTCGTGCGCGCCCATCTCCCCGCCCATGCAGACCACCCCGTCGACACCATCGAGGCTCTCAGGAACCCCATCGACCGCTGGGCGACACCCCATGAGTTGCGCACCAGCGTCGGTCAGCCAGTCACCCAACCGCTCGGGCGGGTCGACTTCGGAGGGCTGCAACACCAGCAGGCGGGTCGTCACCTTCGCCAGGCTAGCCGCGGTCTGGCGACAGAACGCAGAAAAACCTTCCCTGGTCGAATCCGGTCTCTCCGCGCGACAGCCTGAACCTCAGCGTCGCGGGGTGGATATGAAGGCGATCTCTGCAGCGTCGTATACCGGGCGGAAGCCGATCCTCGGGTAGATCGTGTTGCTGATCGGGTTAGCCAGGTCGGTGCTCAGCACCACATGCTTCGCGTGGGACTGCTGTGCCCAGCTTGCGGCGGCCGCCGTGACCGCACTGCCGTAGCCATGCCCGCGGTACTGCGCCGGCGTGTACACCGGCCCGATCCGCGACATGCCCACC
>JAODNG010000519.1 GCA_025465385.1 Pseudonocardiales bacterium | reverse complement strand
CACCAGCGCGCGCGGGCACAGCTCCAGCGCGTAGGGCAGATCGTGGGTGACCAGCAGCGTCGTCATGCCCAGCCGCTTGATCAGATCAGCGAACTCCCGCCGGGCCGCCGGGTCGAGGTTGGCGGTGGGCTCGTCGAGCACGAGCACCTCGGGATGCATAGCCAGCACGGTGGCGACCGCAGCGCGCCGCCGTTCGCCCAGTGACAGCCGGTGCGGTGGCCGGTCGACGGCATCGGTCAGGCCGACATAGGACAGCGCCTCGGTGACCCGAGCTTCCAGCGCAGCACCGGACAGTCCCAGATGAGCGGGCCCGAACGCCACGTCGCGGCCTACGGTGGGGCTGAACAGCTGGTCATCGGGATCTTGGAAGACCACACCGACGCGCTTGCGGACCTCCGTCAGGGTCCGCCGCCCGACCTGCACACCGCCGATGAACACCGACCCAGCCGACGGCGTGAGCACGCCGTTGAGTTGCAGCACCAGCGATGTCTTGCCAGCACCGTTGGGGCCGAGCAGCGCGACCCGCTCGCGGGGTTCGACGCGCATCGAGACCCCGGATAGCGCTTGGCGCCCGTCCGGGTAAGAAAAGTCGAGATCGCGCACTTCGACTGCAGGGTTCTCGCCTGCAGGTTGAGAAACGATGAATCGGCCGCGACGGATCTGCGGTGCTGGGGCGGGTGCGCGGGTGGCCCGACGGACTCGCCGGGCGCCTCGAGGTGGACCGTCACCGTGCGGGCTCAGCGAGATCGGCGTGCCCACCTTGGACTCATACCCGGGCAGCTGCACCCGGTAGGCGCATAAGTCGCAGTTCATCCGGACGTCGCCGGCGCGCGCCTCCCGGTAGCGCTCCAACACCAGCCGGGCCAACCGCGGGTCGGGACCCAGGTGGTTAGCGCCGCGAACCTCGACCTCGGGGTGGTCCTGCGCCCAGGCGGCCGCTTCGCGGTAGATCCGGTTGCGCAGTACCCCGGAGAACAGGAAGAACGGGGCGACCACCGCGGTCCCGGTGCCGAGCAGCCGCAACCGTTCCAGGGTCTCGGCGACCGATGGAGTGGCGACGGAGACGAAACCGGGCTCGACGTTGCCCAGCCCGCGCCCATCAGCGAGCAACCGGCTGACTTTCCAGAGGTCCGCGCAGGCGTCCGGGTCGCTGCATCCTCGCCCGATCAGCGCCACTCCCAGCTTCTCCGGGTCGGCGTCACCGGCCGCGTCCCGGATCCGATCCGCGGTGATCTCCAGGACGCCCGGCTCGATCCCCAGGTCGCGGGCCAGCGAGAAGCGGACCTCAGGATGCCGCGCGCGGGCCCGGGCCAGGGCCGCGGGACCGTCGTTCTTCAAGTGTCCGGCGGCCAGCAACACCAGCGGCACGCTGACGATCTCGGTGGCGCCGCGCTCGATCAGGTCGTCGATAGCCTCATCGACGGTGGGCGAGGCCAGCTCGATGAAGCCGAACCCGGTCAGCAGATCACCCACGGCGTCGCGGATGGTGCTGGCCAACGCCCAGAACTCGTCGACCCCGTCGGCGTCGCGGCTGCCGTGTCCCACGACCAGCATTCCCCGGGTCATGCCAATGCCGTCCCGATCGCGGCCAGCGCGGGCACCGTCAGCGCGGCTCCCCACGCGAGCCGAGACGCCGGAGCACCGGTCAGCGCGGTCGGCAAGATTCCGGTGTACCCGCGGGAAGCCATCGCCAGATAGACCCGCTCGCCGCGCTCGAAGGAGCGGATGACCAGCGCGCCGAGGCCGGAGGTCATGTCGCGGACCTGCCAGAGCCAGCGCGGGTTGCCGCCCCGGCAGAGCGCGGCGGTACGCATCCTGGCGAACTCGGCCACCAGCACCTCGGTGTAGCGCACCATGAAGGCCGCCACCGCGGTGAACACCCGCGGCACCCGCAACCGCTCCAAGCCGGTGATGATCTCCGGCAGCGGCGTCGTCGCGGCCAGGATGCCGGTGGCGAGCAGCCCGAACGTCGCCTTGAGCGTGATGGTCGCCGCGGCGTGCAGGCCGGGCACCGACAGCGCGATCCCGAGCACCGTCTGGTGCGGTGGGCCGCCGAGAACCGGAAGCGCGAATACGAACAATACGAACGGCACCTCCACCAGCAGCCGGCGCCCCAAAATCAGCGGGGGCAGCCGGGCCACGGCGCCGACCCCGGCGATCAGCAGGAAATACCATAGGTAGGGCCAGTACACGCCCCGCGCAGTGGCTGCGACGGCGAGCACGAACAGCGCGGTAGCGGCCACCTTGCACTGCGGCGCCAGCCGGTGCACCGGGGTGTCGGCGGGAACCAGCAGGGCGGCGTGCGTGGCACTCACGAAGGTTCCAGCCGGCGATCCGCACAGTCCAGCCCACTCGCCGTGACGTCCAAGGCCGCCACGCCGCCGATCACCACGGTCAGCGGGGCGGGCAGCCGTGCCGACGGCGGCTGCGCCAGGGTGCCGCGGACGGTGCGCTGGTGCGGGCGGCTGGCGGCGCTGATGGCGGCGACCGGGGTATCGGACGGCATCCCGCCCGCGCGCAGCGCGGCAACCACCCTCGGCAGCGCCGCCCGCCCGGTGAGCAACACCACGGTGCCACCCAGCTTGGCGACCGCGTCCCAGTTCACCGCGTCGACGTCGTCGTTGCCGGCGACCACCGTGAGGGTGCGGGATACGTGGCGGACCATCACCGGGATCCCGGCCGCTGCCGGCGCCGCCACCGCGGCGGACACCCCGGGTACCACATCGACCTCCACCCCGGCGCGAGCCAGCGCCACCGCCTCCTCGCCGCCGCGGGATACGACGAACGGGTCACCCGCCTTCAGGCGCACCACGCATGCCCCGGTGCGACCCAGCGTGACGAGCAGTGCGTTGATCTCATGCTGTGGCGGGGCCGGGGTAGCGCCCTGCTTGCCGACGCAGTGCCGCCTGGCCGTCGGGGCCAGCGCCACGATTTGGGCCATCGAAGGGCGGTCGTAGACGACATGCTCGGCTCGGGCCAGCAGCGCCGCACCGCGCCGGGTGATCAGCTCGGGGTCGCCGGGTCCGGCGCCTACCAGATGGACGGTCACCGCGACGCACTGAGCGACCGTGCGGTCACCAGCCAGTCGCCCAACCTGCTGGTACCTCCGGCGCCGACGATCACCACGGTATGCATGCCGGCCCGCTCGGGGTTCAGTGCGGCCAGCGTGGTGATCTCCACCTGCTCACCGGCCCGCCCCGCGTCGGTGACCAGCCCGACCGGGGTATCACCGGACCGGTACTCGGCGAGGATGTCGCGGGCCCGGCCGAGCTGCCAGGCCCGGCCTCTCGAGCGCGGGTTGTACAGCGCGAGGACCAGGTCAGCGGCGGCCACCGCGCGCAGCCGAATCTCTACGGCTTCCCAGGAAGCGAGCAGATCGGACAGCGTCAGGCAGGCGAAGTCGCGAGCCAGCGGAGCTCCCAGCAGCGCTCCCGCCGCGATGGCTGCTGTGACTCCGGGTACCACCCGCACTGCGGGACGTCGTGCCGGTGGCAGCGCGGCGGCGGCGGTCAACGCCAACGACGCCATCCCGTAGATGCCGGCGTCACCGGAGGACACCAGCGCCACCCGGGCACCCCCGGCGGCGGCGCGGACCGCATCCTCGGCGCGCTGCTGCTCGGCGCCGATCTCGCTGGACACCAGGTTTTGGTGTGCGCCAGTGAGGTCGGTGCAGGACGCCAGGTAACCCCCGTATCCGAGCACTACCTGGGCGTCCCGGACGGCGTCCTCAGCGGCACGGGTCCGGTGCGCAGGACCGCCCGGCCCCAGCCCGACGATGCTGAGCGAGCCGGTCACGGCAACCTTCGCTTGGCGGTGGGGATGGCTCGTCCGGTGGTGGTGCCCGGCAGCGAACGGCGGCGGCAGCCGTGCGAATAGCTGGGGTCATAAAGTCGGCTACGGGCACCCGCACCCGAGAGCACTGCCCCCACCAGGACCAGCGCTGCGGTCCGGATGCCGGACGTGGTCAACGCATCGGAAAGGCCGTCCACCGTGGTGGTAATCACCACCTCGTCCGGCCAACTGGCTTTCGCGACCACGACAGCCGGGGTCTGCGGTGGGTAGCCGGCCAGCAGCTCCTCCCGCAACGCAGCGGGCCGTCCGGCGGAGAGGTAGATGGCCATCGTGGTGCCATGGCGGGCGAAACCGGCGACACTCTCCCCGGCCGGCATCGACGCCTCGGTCCGGCCGCCGCCGAGCCGGGTGAGCACGGCGCTTTGCGCCACCTCGGGCGCGGTGAGCTCCACCCCCGCGGCTGCCGCTGCCGCGGCCAGCGAGCCCACCCCGGGCACGATCTCGAAGGCTCGATGGTGACTCGTGCACCACGTCATTTGCTCGGTCAGAGCGGAATACAGCGAGACGTCTCCCGAGTGCAGCCGCACGATCGTAGCGTCCGGGTGCGCCGTGTACACCGAGAGTACGTCCTCCAGCGTCATGCCCGCCGAGTCGTGCAGCTCGACGTCGTCGCGGCAGTGCTCCAGCACTTCGGTAGCCACCAGCGACGACGCCCAGATCACTACGTCAGCGGTGGCGAGCCGGTCCGCGGCACGAATCGTGAGCAGGTCCGGCGCGCCG
>JAODNG010000483.1 GCA_025465385.1 Pseudonocardiales bacterium | reverse complement strand
CTGTTCCGGCTCAACTGCGCGTCCTGCCACAACTTCACCGGACGCGGTATCGCCCTGTCCTCCGGCAAGTACGCTCCCGCGATCCAGGGAGTGAACGCCCAGCAGATCTACAGTGCGATGACCAGCGGACCGCAGAGCATGCCGCGGTTCTCTGACCGGCAGCTGACTCCGCAGGACAAGCGAGACATCATCGCCTATCTGCAGTCCGACCAAAATAACCCGGGTGGCTACTCCCTCGGTGGATTCGGACCGGTTCCGGAGGGTCTGATCTCCTGGATTGTCGGTATCACGGCGCTGGTCGGAGTCACCCTGTGGATCGGATCGAAGGCATGAGCGGCCACGGGGACGGGGGACCGACTGGGCAGCGCAAGCTCCCGAGCGATACCGACCTGTCGACCGCGAGCCGCGAAGAGCTGGTCCGGCTGGGCTCGGCCCTGGACGGCGTCACCATCGAGCACCGCGAGGACCCCTTTCCGGTGCCGGGTACCCGTGCGGAGAAGCGCACCGAACGCAAGGTCGCGCGGTGGTTTTTCATCGCTGCGTTGGCCGGACTGGGCTTCCTGGCGGCTTACCTCTTCTTGCCCTTCGAGTACGCCCCGCCCGAGAGCCCCGGCCACCTGCTCTACTCCCTTTACACGCCGATCATCGGACTGCTCTTCGGGGTGACCATATTCGCCATCGGTGCCGGGACGATCGCATACGCGAAGGATCTGCTACCGCACGAGACTGCGGTGCAGGAGCGCCATATCGGTGGCTCCGCTGAGGTCGACCGGCTTACCACCGGTGCGATCCTGGCCGACGCCGCCGCCAGCAGCCACATCGGTCGACGATCCATGATCAAACGAGCGGCCGCGCTGGGTGGCGGGGTTTTCGGTATCGGACTGGGGGTCTTCGCGCTCGGTGGTCTGGTGCGTAACCCGTGGAAGGGTGGCAGTCGTGCCGCGCTCTGGGTCACGCCCTGGGCCTCCTACAACGGTGAGCCGGTGTTCCTTCGCTATGACTCCGAACAACTCACCCTGGCGCGGCCAGAAGACCTGGTAGCCGGCAGCATCGCAACGGTCTTCCCGTACAAGCGATCCTGGTCGGAGCAGCAAGTGCACGATGCGCTGCGCGCATCCGACAGTCCGGTAATGCTCATCCGGTTGCACCCTGAGCAGGCAACCCAGGTAATCCAGCGCAAGGGCCAGGTCAATTTCCACTACGGCGACTACTACGCGTACTCAAAAATCTGCACCCACCTGGGCTGTCCCGCTTCGCTGTACGAATCTCAGGACGCTCGGTTGCTATGCCCATGCCACCAGTCGCAGTTCAACATGCTCGAGTACGCGAAGCCGATCTTCGGTCCCGCTACCAGGGCCTTGCCACAGCTGCACATCGACGTGAACGATGAGGGTTACTTCTACGCCAAGGGCGACTTCATCGAACCCATAGGACCAGCGTTCTGGGAGCGGAGGTCATGAGCGCGATGACGACGCCGACCAAGGCGGGCACGGCAGCCGACGAGCTCGATCAGCGATTTCACTTGGCCGCCGGCATGCGCCGGCAGATCAACAAGGTCTTCCCGACGCACTGGTCATTCATGCTCGGCGAGATCGCCCTGAACACGTTCATCGTGCTGCTGCTGTCCGGGACGTACCTCACGCTGTTCTTTGACCCCTCAATGGAAGAGGTCAAGTACAACGGCGTCTACGAGGGCCTTCGTGGGATCGAGATGTCCCGGGCGTACGAGTCGACCCTGCAGCTGTCCTTCGATGTCCGTGGTGGGCTGTTCATCCGCCAGGTGCATCACTGGGCGGCATTGCTGTTCGTCGCCGCCATCGTGGCCCACATGTTCCGTACCTTCTTCACCGGTGCGTTCCGCAAGCCGCGTGAGACGAACTGGGCGATTGGCGTCACCATCGCGATCCTGGCCGGGCTGGAGGGTCTCACCGGCTACTCGCTGCCTGATGACTTGCTGTCAGGGACCGGGCTGCGGATCATCTCGGCGATCATCATGTCGCCACCAGTGATCGGCACCTGGATGCAGTGGGCGATCTTCGGTGGCGAGTTCCCGGGTAACCTGATCATTCCCCGGTTCTTCATCGTCCACGTGCTGCTCATCCCGGGCATCCTGCTTGCGCTCATCGCGGTGCACCTCGGGCTGGTCTGGTACCAGAAGCACACGCAGTTTCCCGGGCCCGGACGCACCGAGCGCAATGTGGTCGGCGTGCGCATCCTGCCGGTTTTCGCGACGAAGGCTGGCGGCTTCGCGTTGACGAACATCGGTGTGATCTGCCTCCTGGCTGGACTGTTCCAGATCAACCCGATCTGGAACTTCGGCCCCTATAACCCTGCTCAGGTCTCGGCAGCGTCGCAGCCCGACTGGTATGTCGGTTGGCTTGACGGCTCCACCCGGCTGTGGCCGGCCTGGGAGATCTACCTCGGCAATTACATGATCCCCGCGTCGTTCTGGCCGACGATGGTGATCCCCGGCATCATGTTCGCCCTTGCGTATAAATACCCCAGCATCGAGCGCAAGCTCACCAAGGACAACGCCTCCCACAACCTGCTCCAGCGCCCGCGGGACGTGCCGGTGCGAACTGGCTTGGGCATGATGGCGGCCTCGTTCATGTTCGTGCTGCTGCTCTCGGGCGGCAACGACGTCATTGCGTACACGTTCGATATTTCGTTGAATGCCACAACCTGGGCCGGTAG
>JAODNG010000457.1 GCA_025465385.1 Pseudonocardiales bacterium | reverse complement strand
CGAAGCTATAGCCGATGAACGAGCCGAACGTGCCGATGTAGAGGAACGACATCACCCAGGTCTGCGGGTCACGGACCGCCTCACGAAGCGCCCCGGTGTCACTTCGCACCGAGGAGATGTTGTTCATGTACCGGGCCGCACACAGCGCGGCGAGCAGGATCAGCGGGACGTAGATGGCGAGCACGAGACGGGGATAGGTGGTGCCGACTGTCGCGATCACCACCAGGCCGAGCAGCTGCACCGCGGCCACCCCGATATTCCCGCCACCCGCGTTGAGCCCGAGCGCCCAACCCTTGCGGCCCTCCGGGAAGAAGGCATTGATGTTGGTCATGGACGAAGCGAAGTTGCCACCGCCCAGGCCACCCAGCGCCGCGACGATCAAAAACGTTGTGAAGGACGTGCCCGGATGCATGACAATGATCGCCGCAACGGTCGGAATGAGCAGCAACAACGCACTGACGACGGTCCAGTTGCGCCCACCGAACCGGGCCGGCGCCATGGTGTACGGGATCCGGATCAGCGCACCGACCAGCGAAGGCAGCGATACCAATAAGAACTTGCCTGCCGGGTCGATGTGATACGCGGGGCCCATGAAGAGCACCAAGACCGACCAGACCGTCCACAACGAGAACCCGATGTGCTCGGAGAAGATAGAGAACCACAGGTTCCGATTCGCCACCCGCTTGCCTGTCTTCTCCCAGAACTTGGGATCTTCCGGCTCCCAGTGGTCGATCCATCGCCCCCCGCGAGCCGGCATAGCCGGCGCTGCCGCCTCGGTCGTGCCCATCGCGCCTCCAGAACTGTCGGTACGACAAGCGACGCTAGATGCAGGTTATGGCCACGATGTTGCTGCTTGTTGCAGCACCGAGAACTCCCGTTCACATAGCGGAGGGAAGATCACGTGAGGACCCGGGTACTTACGAGCTCGGCGACCCGCCGTGAAACGTGGATGCGCCACGGGCAGGTCCGCGCTAGCGTGGACGCATGATCTGCTGAGGCACTCTTGACGCGCCCTTGAGCGCGCGGGTGCCGTCGGCGTTAGACGGTGGCCCGATCCGCCTACTGGTGACGCCCTCGGGCCCTCGGTTCGAGCTGCCCACGAGCCCGGACACCTGGGCACAATCACTGCTCGCATACGTCGCATCGAGGAGACCTGATGGCAGAGCAGCCCCCACCTGAGGAAGAACCCGACGACGCCGCTTCGCCGGTCCCCAACCGCCGGGAACGCCGCGGCAAGAAGGCCGCGGCGGTGCCGTCACCCGGTGGTAAATCCGCCGTGGGACGGCGCACCGCACCGCCAGCGCCATCCCGGCAATACTCCACACGGCGCCGCAGCGGCTGAAGCAACCGAGGATGGGTGACCGATCAGTAGACGGGCAGTGAAGGATCCACCTGCTTGGCCCAGGCCAACACCCCTCCGCCGACGTGCACGGCGTCCCGGAAGCCCGCCTTGTGTAGCGCGGCCAGTGCCTCTGCGGAGCGCTGCCCGGACTTGCAGTGCAACACCAGTGGCTTGTCCTGCGGCAACTCCGCCAACGCCTCACCGGACAAGATCCGGTCCTTGGGGATCAGAATGGAACCAGGGATCCTGACGATCTCGTACTCGTTGGGCTCCCGGACGTCGATCAAGGCGAAGTCCTTGCCGGAGTCGATCATCTCCTTGAGCTCTCGGGCGGTGATCGTCGAGCCGGCGGCCGCAGTGGCGGCGTCGTCGCTGACCACACCACAGAACTCGGCGTAGTCGATCAGCTCGGTGATCGGGTCACCCGACGGATCCCTGCGGATCTTGATGGTGCGATAGCTCATCTCCAGCGCGTCGTACACCATCAACCGGCCCAGCAGCGGTTCGCCGATCCCGGTGATCAACTTGATCGCCTCGGTCACCATGATCGAGCCGATCGACGCGCACAGCACGCCGAGCACGCCGCCTTCGGCGCAGGACGGCACCATCCCAGGAGGCGGCGGCTCCGGGTACAGGTCCCGATACTGCAACCCCTGCCCGCCAGGGGCGTCCGCCCAGAACACCGACGCCTGACCCTCGAAGCGGAAGATCGAGCCCCAGACGTAGGGCTTGCCGAGCAACACCGCCGCGTCGTTGACCAGGTATCGGGTCGCGAAGTTGTCAGTGCCATCGAGGATGAGGTCGTAGTCGCGGAAGATGTCCAATGCGTTGGACGAGTCTAACCGCAGCTGGTACAGGTTGACTTGGACGAGCGGGTTGATCTCGCGGATGGAATCTCGGGCGGACTCGCCCTTGGGCCGGCCGATGTCGGACTGGCCGTGGATCACCTGACGTTGCAAGTTGGACTCGTCGACCTCATCGAACTCGACGATGCCCAGCGTTCCCACGCCCGCAGCGGCCAGGTACAGCAAGGCTGGGCTACCCAGGCCGCCAGCACCGATCACCAGCACCTTCGCGTTCTTCAGCCGCTTCTGACCGACCATGCCGACTTCCGGAATGATCAAATGACGGCTGTAGCGAACCACCTCTTCCTTGGTCAGCTCCGCGGCGGGCTCCACCAACGGTGGCAGGCTCATCGGCGCACTCCTCACAGTGTCGTGCTGTCTGTTCCAGGTCAACGTCCCC
The DNA here is from genome assembly GCA_025465385.1 of Pseudonocardiales bacterium. GTDB lineage: Bacteria > Actinomycetota > Actinomycetes > Mycobacteriales > Pseudonocardiaceae. The sequence goes on along the minus strand of JAODNG010000457.1, from coordinate 1,469 downwards.
GCTCCCCCCACTCTTCCCACCCCCGCTTTCGGGGTATCCAGAACGCGGAGAATCGGGTCAGTTGACAGTCGGGAAGGGCCAGGCGTTGGGTTGGCAGGTCAGGCCGTCCGGTGTTACGTGGTCGGTGCCTAGAGCTGCGAGGTAATCGTCGGCGACTCCCCAGGTCTGCTGCATCATCACCGGCGCCAGCCGCCCGTTCAGCTCACACGCGACATGCGCGAAACCCAACCCGTGTCCAACCTCGTGGTTGACCGCATACTGTTGGTACTGCACCACGTTGCCTTGGAAAGCCACCGCTCCCCGAGCCCAGCGCGCGGTGTTGATCACCACCCGGTGATCTGCTGGCCGCCAGCAGGACGCGTCAAAGGGAATCTGGAAGCCGCAGAGCCGCCGGGTGGTCTGTTGGGAGGTGAGGCTGATCCGCAGGGTCGCCGCCCCGCTGTCATCGATGCGCTGGAAGCGGTAGCGCCCGCTGCCGATCCAGCTCTTCGGGTTCTGCAACGTGCTGTCCACGGTGGCAGCGAAGCCCGCCGGACCGCCCTCGACGTCGACCCCATCCTCGATCTCGACGGTGTAAGTGAACAACCGGCCCGTCCCGAAAGGAGCGCCGGCGCCGCGAATCACTCGCCACGTGCCGGCACCCTGCACCGCGAACTGGCCGCCACCGGGCAGATCGGCGGATGCCTTGACCGCCTCGAAACCGGGGCTGATCACCGGGTTGGGGATCAGCGGATTATCCGCCGAGCCGGCCATACCGGCGTGGCCAGACGCCGACAGCAGGGGCGATCTGGCGTCAAGCACCGCTAACACGGTAAGTACCACCAGGATCGGCAGCGCATAGACCCGCCAACCGTAGGTGGCGACCGCCCGCGCCAAAAACCTGGAACCCCGGGACCCGGCACTACCGTGCCGCGACACCAGCTGAGGTTCTGGATCCCACGACGCGGTCAGCGGCTCTTCATCAGCGATGCGCAAGTCCACGTACCGCTCGGGGGGTCGAGCTGAGACCCACTCAGACTCGGCTGGCGGCGGGCGGATCACCGCGCAAGGATCGCACAGCCACGAGCGGTACTGCGCACATCACCACACCGCCCGGTCCACCGCATCGATCATGCCGAGCATCGCCCGAGCGACCGAGGTGGGCTGCTCCATCTGCGGCAGGTGTCCGGTGCGCGGCAACACGAGCAGCCGGCCCCGCGGCAGCGCCGCCGCCGTGCGCGGGGCCTTTCGCACGGTCACCAACTTATCCGCAGCGCCCCATACCACCAGCGCCGGCGCTTGCACCTGGGCTGCGACCCACCACAGCGACCTGGACGAGGGCATCAGCCAGGACCGTGCGAGCTGCTGGGTGGATTGGCGCAGTGCCGTCACCGCCCAGGTCAGGGCAATTCTTTCAACGCACTCTGCGACAGCCTCGGCCCGCCGCGCCGACGCGACCACCGACGGATCGGCGAAGCACAGGCGCAGCA
>JAODNG010000451.1 GCA_025465385.1 Pseudonocardiales bacterium | reverse complement strand
GACCGCGGCCAACCGGGGGGAGCTCACCGCGTTGTTGCGCACGCTGACCGCGCGCGCCGCCTTTTTGACCACCGGTGGCACTCCGCCGCCGACGACCTCGACGCCCTCCAACGACCGGCTGCTCGGTCCCACGGTGCTGCCTGATGATCTCACGGTCACCGTCGGCCTCGGTGCGTCCCTGTTTGATGGGCGCTACGGATTGGGGCCGAACAAGCCAGCCCAGCTGGAGACGATGCGCGCGTTCGCCCACGACAACCTAGATCCTGCAATTTCCGACGGTGACTTGCTCGTGCAGCTGTGCGCCGGGCGCCGCGACACCGTGGGACATGCGATGTTGGACGTCCTGGCCAGCACCGGTGGCGGCATGCGGCTGCGGTAGCGTGTCGACGGGTTCCGGTTCCCGCCGCGTCCGGTGGGCATACCGCGGGACTGGATGGGTTTCAAGGACGGCATCACCAATCCCGACACCACCAACACCACCCAGATGAACCAGCACGTCTGGGTCCAGCCCGGTGCGCCCGAACCGGCCTGGACCGCCGGTGGCGCCTACCAAGTGGTGCGGATCATCCGGATGTTTTTGGATCAGTGGAACGTGGTCCCTGTCGGGGAGCAGGAGCGGATCTTCGGCCGACGCAAGATTAGCGGCGCGCCGTTGTATGCCACCTCCCCGACCGTGTACAGCCGGGCAGTACGAGGCCAGTACACGGTGGCCGCTGCATCAAGCGGTGGTGGCAAGCGCGCTGGCACACTCTGGCCGAACACCGTCTTTTCGCCGAAGGTCCAACGGCCGCTGGACGGCAACGGAACACCGTTGAGCCGCATCGTCATCTCAACCACGAAATCGTGCATCTTGTATGCCGCTGCAAATGTGAGGGGACGAAACCGAGCGACGCTCTCGACGGCGTCCGCGCTCGATGATACCTCAGACCGGACAAACGGCCCGTTGGCCGCCGACTGTCACGTCACCCCTCTGCGAGCCTTGCAATGATCAAGGTATTCGGCATCTACCACCCCACCGACCCCGAATTCGCGCACCTACAAGCTGAGACCGGCCACGTCTGGAAAGAACTCCCTCAGGCCCCCGTCTGAGGGGCTCGGAAGCGAGCCTTGTAGGCCTCGAAGTTCCACTTGTCAAGGAAGGTGGCGGTCTTGCTGCGGCCGCTCTCGTAGAGCGCGTCCTCGCCAGCATCGTCCACGCCGAACTCGGTGATGCCGACCCTCTCGGTGTTCACCTCGATCGTGCGGGCCTCTACCCACGGCTTGGCCAGGTAACCCTGGTCGCGGCCCACCACCATCGTCGTGACCAGCGACTCCATGAAGCGCGGAAATCCGCGCCGCCGCAGCGCACCCAGCAGGGGAAAGAGCTGAATGTTACCCTCCGGCAGGCGGGGAAGGAGGGTGACGCCGAAGGTCGGCCAGCGCGGAACGCAGCCGTCCGTGCGATCGAAGACGTCGATCGGATAGTTGGAAAGAACGCCCCCGTCGACGAGCGTCGAGCTCTTCCCGTTCGCGTGCCGGAGCGTGACCGGCTCGAAGAAGATCGGAATCGACGTCGACGCCCTGACGGCATCGACTACCAGCTGCTCCGCGGGCTTGAGCCCGTACTGATGGTAGTCCCACGGCAGCCGGATCAACTGCCCGCGCGTAATGTCGGCCGCCATCACGACGAGCTTGTACGCCTCGTCATCATTGGGGTCGCCCTGCCAATCATTGGAGCGCAAGTCGGCAAACGTCGTCACCTTGAGGTCGGCGAGCTCGTTCCCCAGCCACTCCCGAACGTAGTTACCCTCGTAGACGCCGTACTCGAATAGCACGGATGCGGCCGGACCGAGCAGCGGGATGCGGTCGAGCAGGCTTCGGTCGCGAAAACGCTGCCAGTTGAGGCCCTTTATGACCTCCTTCATGCGCGTCGACGTCATACCGGCAGCAACCAGCGCCCCGACGATAGCTCCGGCCGACGTCCCGGCAACCCGCGGGAACTCATAGCTTGCTTCGCGCAGTTTCGCCACCGCACCAGCGTGGCCGATTCCCTTCACGCCACCGCCCGCCAGGACCAGGTCCGCCTTCAGCGACTCCACGCTCACCCTTTGAACGCTATTCGGTCTGGCCACCTCCGTCACCTCGCTCGCGGACATTTCGCCACAATCGCGCCACGACGGAGCCGTCAGCGAAAGCGACGCGACGCGTGCACACGGGTCAATCCACGCCGGCACGTAGCCACAGGCCGGGACACGCGGCGGCACTTCAAGGTAACCCGACGCACGGGTGCGGATATCCCGTCGTGTCGCCGCCGGAGGCGTAGCGGACCGGGGGCGGTGCTCCACCTGGCCCACCGCCCCCGGTCCGCTTCGAGACAAGCTCGCCGACACGACGGGATACCCGCTTTCCTCGCTCGTACTGCGGCGGTCAACACCCCCGGGGCGGCCAATCTGCCTTATATGCCGTGCAAGTTCGCCATGGCGCGTTGTTGCAGCCTCCACAGAAGTAAATGTCGTTTAGTTCGAT
>JAODNG010000442.1 GCA_025465385.1 Pseudonocardiales bacterium | reverse complement strand
ATGCAGCTCTACACCCTGGACATGGGTTCCATGGTGGCCGGCAGCCGCTACCGCGGTGACTTGGAGGAGCGCCTGTAGAAGGTGCTCAAGGAGTTCCGCACCCGAGGCGACATCATCCTGTTCATCGACGAGATGCACACTCTGGTCGGCGCTGGTGCCGCCGAGGGCGCGATCGACGCCGCGTCGATCCTCAAGCCGATGTTGGCTCGTGGCGAGCTGCAGACCATCGGTGCCACCACGCTGGATGAGTACCGCAAGTACGTCGAGAAGGATCCCGCCCTGGAGCGCCGGTTCCAGCCCATCCAGGTCAACGAGCCGGGCATCGATCACACCATCGAGATCCTCAAGGGCTTGCGGGACCGTTACGAGGCACACCACCGGGTGTCCATCACCGACAGCGCACTGGTGTCGGCCGCCACCCTGGCCGATCGCTACATCAACGACCGGTTCCTGCCGGATAAGGCGATCGACCTGATCGACGAGGCCGGCGCCCGGATGCGGATCCGTCGGATGACCGCACCGCCGGACCTGCGCGATTTCGACGAGAAGATCGCCGCGGTGCGCCGGGACAAGGAATCAGCCATCGACGCTCAGGACTTCGAGCGCGCCGCGAAGCTGCGGGACTCCGAGAAGCAGCTGCTGATTAAGAAGACCGAGCGGGAGAAGCAATGGAAGGCCGGTGACCTCGACGTCGTCGCCGAGGTCGATGACGAGCAGATCGCCGAGGTGCTGGCCAACTGGACCGGGATCCCGGTGTTCAAGCTCACCGAGGCCGAGACCACCCGGCTGCTGCGCATGGAGGATGAGCTGCATAAGCGGATCATAGGCCAGCACGAGGCGGTCAAGGCCGTGTCCAAGGCGATCCGTCGGACTCGTGCGGGTCTGAAGGACCCCCGGCGCCCCTCCGGTTCGTTCATCTTCGCCGGTCCCTCCGGCGTGGGAAAGACCGAGCTGTCCAAGGCGCTGGCGCAGTTCCTATTCGGTGATGACAACGCGCTCATTCAGATCGACATGGGGGAGTTCCACGACCGCTACACCGCATCCCGGCTCGTCGGTGCACCCCCTGGATATGTGGGTTACGAGGAGGGTGGCCAGCTCACCGAGAAGGTCCGCCGCAAGCCGTTCTCGGTAGTGCTCTTTGATGAAATCGAGAAGGCACACCAGGAGGTGTACAACACGCTGTTGCAGGTGTTGGAGGACGGTCGGCTAACCGACGGCCAGGGCCGTACGGTGGACTTCAAGAACACCGTGATCATCTTCACCACCAACCTCGGCACCTCGGACATCTCCAAGGCAGTGGGCCTGGGCTTCTCGGCGAGCAATGACGAGACCTCGAACTACGAGCGGATGAAGAGCAAGGTCAACGACGAGGTCAAGAAGCACTTCCGCCCGGAGTTCCTCAACCGGATTGACGACACCATCGTCTTCCATCAGCTCACCGAGGAAGAGATCATCAGGATGGTAGACCTGATGATCGCTCGGGTAGAGGTTCAGCTGCGAAACAAGGACATGGAGCTGGAGCTCACCACGATGGCCAAGAAACTGTTGGCCAAGCGCGGATTCGACCCCGTGCTGGGAGCTCGGCCACTGCGCCGGACCATTCAGCGCGAGATCGAGGACCAGCTGTCGGAGAAGATTCTCTTCGGCGAGATCGAACCCGGGCAGATCGTCCTCGTTGACACCGAGAACTGGGATGGCGAAGGTACGGGCGAGGACGCCAGATTCGTGTTCCGTGGCGCGGCCAAAGCGTTGCGGGTACCCGATGCGCCTCTAGTGGACCTGGACAGCGCACCCAGCGCTGAGTAATTCTGTCGTCAAGGGGGCCCGATCCGTACGGATCGGGCCCCCTTTTCGTGTCCAGATCGAATTCGGCTCCGAAGGGCCGTCGCACGGTCCTCCTGATCGCTATTCGGAGCCGAATGTCGATCGGGCGTTATCGGGGTCTGTGGATTGGGCTAGTTCGAATTCCAGGAGTGAGCTGCCGATCGACACGGGGTTTCACCTGCTTCACGACGGCCATGCGCCCAGCGTGCGACTAACGCCGCGGTGCGGCTGAGCGTTCTCCAGGCAAGGCGAAGCGGCCGTCGAGGGTCGGCTCCACCAGGCCGTCGATGAGCAGCGAGCTCAGACACCGATCGCGCTGCGCCGGGTCGCGCCAGACCGCATCCAGCCGGGCTCGCGGCACCGGGTCGGACGCTGCTCGAAGGACATCGAGCAGCAAGCCGCGCACCTGGCGATCGGTTCCCGCGAAGGCCTGCGAGGGCCGAGCGGGGACGGTTGCGGCCGGTCGACCGGCGCGCACCCAGGCGCACTCGCCGGCCACCGGACAGTCGGCGCAGCGCGGCCGACCGGCCGTGCACACGACCGCGCCGAGCTCCATCAGCGCGGCGCAGAAGCGGGCGGCCTGCGTCTCGGGCAGCACGCCATCCAGATCGGCCAGATCGCGAGAGGTGGACGGTGGTCCGGCGTCGGCCCTGCCGTGCATCGCTCGCGCAACCACTCGGCGAACGTTGGTGTCCACCACCGGCACGCGGTGGCCGTATCCGAAAGCCGCCACCGCCCGGGCGGTATACGCGCCGATCCCGGGCAGCGCGAGCAGCGCCTCTACATCGGCGGGGACGACGTCGTCGTGCTGCGCGGCGATGATGGTGGCGGCCGCATGCAGCCGTAGCGCCCGCCGCGGGTAGCCCAGCTTGCCCCAGGCGCGCACGGCGGCGCCTGGTGTCTCGGCGGCCAGACTCGATGGCGTGGGCCAGCGGGCCAGCCACTCGGACCAGACTCCGGCAACGCGATGCACTGGGGTTTGCTGCAGCATCACCTCGCTGACCAGTACGCCCCACGGCGTGGTGCCAGGCTCGCGCCAAGGTAGCTGCCGCGCATGGGCGTCGAACCAGGTGATGAGCGGAGTCGGGTTCACGGCTGGGCTGGCAAGACCTCGGCCAGATCACCGGTGTCGATGTCGATGACAAAACCTCGCACCGCCGTCGTCTTCGTCAGAAATGGGCTGCGCCGCACCCGTTCCATCGACTGCCGCACGTCGGATTCGGCATCCCGAAAGGTCTCGACCGCCCAGGTGGGCCGCAGACCGGTGGCGTCTTGAAGCTCGGACCAGAACTCCTCGTCGGTGAACGACGCCATCCCGCATTTGGTGTGGTGCAACAACATCACCTCGGTGGTACCGAGCTTTCGCTGGCTGACCGCTAGGGAGCGGATCACGTCGTCGGTGACGGCACCGCCACCATTGCGGATCACGTGCGCCTCACCGGGCCACAGACCGAGTAGCGCGAACGGGTCGATCCGGGCGTCCATACAGGCCACCACCGCCAGATGCAGGCTGGGCGGGGACGGCAGCGGGCCAGGGCCCTGGTGCGAGCGCGACGCGTTGCGGTCCACCAAGTCCTGTATCGCTGTCATAAGGCTCCTCCTTTGCTGTGCGTGATTTTCGGCAGTGTGACACGGGCGCAAGGCCGACGGCTCAACGGCTGGATCGGCCTCATGTTGTGGCACTTGTGGGGGAGACTGTCGTTACCGGGTTGTCACGACGCGTATCAGTACCTACTCTGTGTGGTGGGGCTTGGCGCGGTAAATGGGTGGCTTGCCGATTCGTCGGCGGCTACCGCTATTTGTCGCGTCGAGACGAGGTGGTAGGTGTGCTGGTCGTCGGTTCTCGCGGCCGTTCGGCTGCTTTGGTGGGCACGCTCAGGGTGAAGGGGTTGTTGCGGCGATGACCGCCCCCGCCCCGCGGT
>JAODNG010000415.1 GCA_025465385.1 Pseudonocardiales bacterium | reverse complement strand
CGACGGTCACCGGATCGTCGGCATGCTCACCAACACAGCCGCGCGGCGTCGAACACCTCGATGTGATCGGCCGCGGTGTCCGAGCCCGCATTGCCCGGCGCAGCAGCCCGGGCCACCGGCTCCTCCGACACGAACCTGACGACCTGAGTAGGAGGACAGCACCGCAACCGGCGACAACCCCCTCATCGCCACCTTCGATTCCGCGGTAGCCTGTCTCACTCAATCGCCTAGCCACTGGCTACAGTTAAAGGGGATCTTTTCTGGTGGAGCATGCACACCACGGTTTGCCGCGGCCTGGGTCGCGCCGCCTTTTTTCGCACGCATCCGGTGAGCAATTGATCGGATATGAGGGCCGGAAAGCAGCCTGTGGTGACGTCGGTGATCAGCGGGCTAACCGGCCGAGTAGGGCGGAGGCGATGCTGATCATGATCGCGGAGGCCAGGATCAGGACGCCGAAGTCCAATCCCAGTTGTGCGGGGACGCCGATGAGTAGTCCTCTGAGTGCGTCGACTTCGTAGCCGAGCGGGTTGATGTGGTTGAACGCCTGCAGCCAGCCGGGCATGAGGTTCACTGGGTACAGGGCGCTGGAGCCGAAGAACAGTGGCATGGTGATGGCCTGCCCGATGCCCATTAGTCGGTCGTGGGTGAGTACGAGTCCGGCGATCGTGATTGACAGGCAGCAGAAGAAGCTTGAGCCAAGGATCACCGCGGCCGCCGTCGCCAGCAGTTTCAGGGGATTGTCGGTCAGTCCCACGCCCAGCAGCGCGGCGAGCACTAGCACGACCAGCGCTTGGACCAGGGCGCGTACCGAGGCGGCGAAGGCCTTGGCGGTCACCAGCGCGATCCGGGGGGTCGGGGTGACCATCAGCTTGGTCAGCACTCCGGCGTCACGTTCCCAGATGATCTGGATGCCGTAGAAGATCGCGACGAACAGCGCGGACTGGGCGAGGATCCCGGGCGCGAGGTAGTCGAGGTAGGGGACGTTGCCGGTCGGGATGGCCCGCAACCGGGTGAAGGTCTCGCCGAAGACCAGCAACCACAGCGCCGGCTGGATCGCCCGGGTGATCAGCTCGGTGCGGTCGTGGCGCAGCTTTTGCAGTTCGACCAGGCACATGGTGCCGATCCGGGAGACCACCAGGCGGGGAAGGCCGATCGGGACTGATTCATCCCAGCCGGCCAGCGGTCCGGCGAGTTGCTCGGACATTGCGCATCCTCTCTCCGGCATCACTGGCCAGCCTGTCGCCGGTCGCGGCGCGGAACACGTCGTCGAGGGTGGAGCCCGGGCCGACACCGGCCTTGAGCTCGGCCGGTGTGCCCAGCGCGCAGATCCGACCGCGGTGCATCAGGGCTATCCGGTCGCAGTGCTGGTCGGCCTCCTCCATGTAGTGCGTGGTGACCAGCACGGTCATCCCGGTGCTCGCGCGGACGTCGGCGATGTGGTCCCACACGCTGGCCCGGCCGATCGGGTCCAGGCCGATCGTCGGCTCGTCGAGTACCAGCAGTCGTGGCGCGTTGACCAGCGCCTGGGCCAGTTCCAGCCGGCGGATCATGCCGCCGGAGTAGGTACCCGCGGTGCGATCGGCGACGTCGGCCAAACCGACAGACTCCAGCGAGTCGTCCACGACCTGGCGCCGCCGCGCGCGGGGTACGTCGAACAAACGTGCGAAGAGCGCTACGTTCTGCCGGCCGGTCAGCGAGCCGTCGGCGGACAGCTGCTGCGGCACATACCCGAGCAACCGTCGCACCGCAAGCTTGTGGCGAGCCACATCCACGCCGAAGACCTCGATTGCCCCGATCGGCGCCGGCAGCAACGTCGTGATCATGCGGATCGTCGTGGTCTTACCGGCACCGTTGGGCCCCAACAGCCCAAACACCGCCCCCGCGGCGACAGCCAAGTCAACCCCGTCCACCGCGACCGTATCCCCGAACCGGTGCCGGATGTCGGTGCCCTGCACAGCGAGCGGAGCAGTCATCGTTCCTCCCCACCATCGAGAGCGGCCGCCAACGCGCGCAGCGCAGGCAACGCTCGGGCCAGAGCCTGGTGATCGGCGACGGAAAGCGCTGCCATACCACCGCCGACGAAATCGGCGCGGGCCTGCCGCCACGCCGCTAACCGTTGCGTGGCCGCTTCGGTCAACCACAACTGGGCGACACGACGATCATCAGGCGCCGTCTGACGGACCAGCATCCCGATGTCGATGAGCTGGTTGACCAACGTGCTGACCGAGTTCGCCGCCAGATGCAGGACGCATCCTGCTCGTGCGATCCCGATACCCGGCTGCCGCTCCACAACCTGAAGAAGCTCCACCTGCGCACCTCGCAACGGCGGCCCCGACACCGCCGAGCGCAACTGCCGACGCACCACACGCCGCAGAGCAGCCGTCGTGGCCATCAGCTCGTCGCCCAGCACCGCGCTATCAGGGCTTGTCACACAACGACAGTAGCTCTCAATAAGACCTACTCGCAATAGAAGCTAACGTTGATGATGCTTCGTAGTCGACGGCCTACTCCCAGTCGCCAGCGATGGACCTCGGCCAGCGTGAGCAGAACGCTGACCAGCCTCGGCAAGTGGCGGTAGGACTGTCGGCCGGCGGACTCGGTGGTGGCGGCCGGCTGATCGTTTCCCGCTCACGTCCCGCGGCATGGGGTAGATCGGGTTCACCGTGGCGGTCAGCGTTGATGTTGACTATGCCGGGATGAGTGCGGGTTGTCCAAGCACCTTCTCATCGGTGGTCTGGGTGTTGATGGTGGCCATGGATGCTTCGGAGAGGTAGCGGCGGTCGCTGACTTGCCATTCATCGTGGTTCGACCAGGACGGCTCCTGCGAGGCGGAGCAGGGCGGCGGGATTGGGGAAGACTCCGACAACGTCAGTTCGTCGTTTGATTTCTTTGTTCAGCCGCTCCAGGGGGTTGGTGGACCAGATCTTTTTCCAGTGGGCGACGGGGAAGGCGGCGAAGGCGAGCAGTTCGGGCTCGGCGTCGCGCAGCATGGTCTCGACCTTGCTGAACTGGCGGCCGAGCATGCCGGCGATCACGTCTGAGAAGCTGGGGCTGGATGGTGTCGCGCAGCACCTCGTGGCCTGCTGCAGCCACTCGCCGGCCTTGGAGGCGTTGGTCGATGGCTGGCCGGGGAGTGCGCTTGAAGCGAGTGGCTTGATCAGCGCGCCTGGCGCGGTTGGCATGTTTCGCTCTGGGCTAGCCGAAGGTGAACGCGAAGGCCTGAGCGCCGGGATCGAGGAACGTGATCTCGAAGGTGCGGTCAGTGACAGGGCCGCGCTGCCGGATGAGCTGGTACAGCCGCTGTTCGGCGACCGTGCCGTTACCTTGGCCGTCGGCGTCGGTTCCGTGGGCCGCGCATGGCGGCTGCCCGTCGATGAGCACGCGGAATCGTATGGAGGTTCCCGGTGCTGCTGGCCCCATGACGAGGTGAAGATCGCGGGCGTGGAAACGGTAGGCGATCTGCCCATTGGCGGCGTTCAGCGTGGTGGCCTGTTCCTCGATCGTCCAGCGGCCGGACAGCGCCCAGTGGTTGAGCCGCAGTTCCGCCGGGGCGGTGTAGAGGCGAGGCCTGCCCGGCAGGGCGCCGCCCGGAGAGGCGAAGTTCTCGGTGCGGTCGTAGCCGGTGTAGTTTTCCGGTGACTCCAGGGTGGCCCAGTCGGCGGGAGCTTCCACGCCGTGGGCGTCGACCGAAACCAGTTCATTACCGGTGTCGGCGGACCCGGCCTCGGCCAGCAGGTGCTGGATAACCATCTCCGACTGCTGGTATGCGCCCTCGCCGAAGTAGTGATGCCTGATATGCCCCTGCGCGTCGGCGAAATAAAGAGAGGGCCAGTAATAATTTCGGAAGGCACTCCATACCGCGTAGTCGTTATCGATCGCGACGGGGTAACCAACCCTCATGTCCTGGATGGCCCTGCGGACGTGATCAGCGTTGTGCTCGAACGGGAACTCGGGCGTGTGGACGCCGATCACCACCAGCCCGCGGCCGACGTATTTCCCGGCCCAGGCGCGGACATAGGGAAGCTGGCGTATCCAGTTGATGCAGGTATACGTCCAGAAGCCGACCAGGACGACTTCTCGGGCCAGTTCGTGGCCGCGATGCGTCGACGAAGATCCTCCAAAGTCTCATCCTGAATGTCGACGTGGAATGGACGGATGTCGCTGGCGGTCTCGACGGAGCTACTCATGACTACCTCCGTTATTGGTGGGGGC
>JAODNG010000100.1 GCA_025465385.1 Pseudonocardiales bacterium | reverse complement strand
AAGTGCGGCTCCGAATCGACGTGTTCGCATGCGCAGCCCCAGTGATCGACGGTAGACGTCTTTCTATGGGTTCTAGTCGCGCCGCGGGCATACCGCATCGTCCGATCGTCCTAGATCATGGGCGATTGGATTCGCAAGCCGCCGGGGTAGCTGCCCTTATCGGCCTGACCGTCGGCGAGTTAGCCAGCGGGTAGCTGGCTGCGGGCGGCGGCGTCGAGCGCGGCGGCGGCAGTTGGTGGGAGTCGCAGGGTACCGCTGCGGTCCAGCTTTGCCAGTTCGGCGCGGGCCTTGGCGTATGCGGCGGTGCGCTCGGCATCGTGGTCGGAATCTCGAGCCATGGTGAGCAGCTTGATCGCCCGCGCCACAGTGGCCCGTTCCTGCGCGGGGATCCCGGCCAGCCGGATGCGTTCGGCCGCGTCGCGGGCGGCGCCCCAGGCCCGCCACGCCTGATCAACCGCGGTGGCGTAACGAGCGCAGTGCGCGGCCGGCGGTTCGGTGTCGGTGTCCAGTGCCTGGGCCTCAGCGAAAGCGTCGACGAACCGGCCGGTGGACGCCACGGAGACGTCGGTCAGCGCGGGCAGCCGCAGCACCGCGAGCGGGTCGCATTCGAACTGGCCGTACTCACTGCGCAGCTGGACGAACCTGGCTCGGGTAGCGCGCCAATCCAGGACCGGCGCGGCCGGTGGCACGGCGGCCGGCTGCGTGGGCCCCGTCGCCCGGCGGTGGCGGCGGTGCAGGTGCCGCACCACGACTACCGAACCCGCTCCCACCAACAAGAGCTGTCCGAGGATCGCCATCAGGGCGAACAAGGTCACGGTGACTACGCCAGCGCTGGCCAGGACCGCCGCGCACAGGAACACCAGCAGCGGACCGACGCGTCGCCGCGCCCGCCTCCGGCGGTGATAGTGGTGGTATCGCGATCTGCCCATGGCGCGTCCCTTCATGCCATATCCTTGATACCCCTCCAGCCGCTCGCGTGGGAGAGCCCGCGCGCCTGGGATATCACAGATCGCCCCGGCGGCCGCTATCACCTGCGATGATGCGGTCGGTAGCGCCGGTAGGAGATTCCGGCCCACCGGCCGACTGGAAGGGAATGGCAGATGTTTCGCAAGGTGCTGGTCGCCAACCGCGGGGAGATCGCGATCAGGGCGTTTCGGGCCGCCTTCGAACTGGGTTGCCAGACGGTTGCGGTTTTCCCCTACGAGGACCGCAACTCCGAGCACCGGCTCAAGGCCAACGAGGCCTACCAGATCGGTGAGCGGGGTCATCCGGTCCGCGCCTACCTGTCGGTGCCGGAGATCATCCGGGCCGCCCTGCGCACCGGAGCGGACGCGTTCTACCCCGGTTTCGGCTTCCTGTCGGAGATCCCGAAACTGGCCGTCTCTTGCGAGCAGGCTGGCATCACCTTCGTCGGACCGCCTCCTGCCGTGCTGGCGCTGGCGGGTAACAAGTCGCGTGCAGTGGCCGCGGCACACGACGCGGGCGTGCCGGTGCTGGCGTCCTGTGCCCCGTCAGCCGATATCGATCAGCTGATGGCCGACGCCGAAGCGATCGGTTACCCGGTCTTCGTCAAGGCCGTCGCGGGGGGCGGTGGCCGCGGTATGCGCAGGGTCACCAAGCCCTCCGACCTACGCTCCGCGCTGGAGGCCGCCAGCCGGGAGGCCGAGTCGGCATTCGGCGATCCGACCGTGTTCCTGGAGCGGGCGGTCGTCGACCCTCGCCACATCGAGGTGCAGATCCTCGCCGATCGGACCGGGTCCGTCATTCACCTCTACGAGCGGGACTGTTCGGTGCAGCGGCGACATCAAAAGGTGGTGGAGGTAGCGCCCGCCCCGAACCTGGACCCGGATCTGCGGCAGCGGATCTGCGCCGACGCGGTGACCTTCGCCCGGAAAATCGGCTACGTCAACGCGGGCACCGTGGAGTTCCTCGTCGACCGCGGCGGTCACCACGTGTTCATCGAGATGAACCCGCGCATCCAGGTCGAGCACACGGTGACCGAGGAGATCACCGATATCGACCTCGTCGGTGCCCAGCTGCGGATCGCCGCCGGTGAGACGCTGGCCGACCTCGGGTTGTTCCAGGACACCATCGTGCCGCACGGCGCCGCGCTGCAGTGCCGGATCACCACCGAAGACCCGGCCAACGACTTCCGCCCGGACATCGGGACCGTCACGGCGTACCGCTCGGCCAGCGGCGCTGGGGTCCGGCTCGACGGCGGCACGATGCACGCCGGCGCCCAGATCAGCGCGCACTTCGATTCGCTGCTGGTCAAGGTCACCTGCCGGGGCAGCGATTTCGCCACTGCGGTACGCCGGGCCCGCCGGGCGCTCGCCGAGTTCCGTGTCCGGGGCGTGGCCACCAACATTCCGTTCCTGCTGGCCCTGCTCGACGAGCCGGACTTCGTGGCGGGCAAAGTCACCACCTCCTTCATCGAGGAGCGGCCGCACCTGCTCACCGCCAGGCAGTCCGCGGACCGCGGCACCCGGTTGCTGACCTACCTCGGGGACGTGACGGTGAATCGGCCGCACGGCGATCCGCCGGATCTGGCTGATCCGGTGAGTAAGCTGCCGCCGATCGATCTCGACAGTTTGGCGCCTGCCGGGTCCCGGTTGCAGCTCCTCGCGCTGGGCCCGGAGGGATTCGCGCAGTGGTTGCGGGCCGCAGCCAGCGTCGGCGTCACCGAAACCACCTTCCGAGACGCTCACCAGTCACTGCTGGCGACCCGGGTGCGCAGCCGTGACCTGCTCGCCGTGGCCCCCTACGTCGCCCGAATGACCCCGCAACTGCTGTCGCTGGAGTGCTGGGGGGGTGCGACCTACGACGTGGCGTTGCGCTTCCTCGCGGAGGACCCCTGGGAGCGGCTGGCCGCGTTGCGGGAAGCGGTGCCCAACCTCTGCCTGCAGATGCTGTTGCGCGGGCGCAACACGGTCGGCTACACGCCCTACCCGACGGAGGTGACTGCTGCGTTCATCGAGCAGGCCGTCCAGACTGGGCTGGACATCTTCCGGATCTTCGACTCGCTCAACGACGTGTCCCAGATGCGCCCAGCGATTGACGCGGTACGCGAGACCGGCCGGGCCGTCGCCGAGGTGGCGTTGTGCTATACAGCCGACCTGTCCGACCCGGCGGAAACGCTGTACACGCTGGACTACTACCTGCGGCTGGCCGAGCAGATCGTTGCGGCGGGTGCGCACGTGTTGGCTATCAAGGACATGGCCGGCCTGTTGCGCCCCCCAGCGGCCCGGACGCTGGTGTCTGCGCTGCGCAGCCGGTTCGATCTCCCGGTGCACCTGCACACCCACGACACCCCCGGAGGGCAGCTCGCCACCCTGCTGGCGGCGATCGACGCGGGGGTGGACGCGGTAGACGCAGCAGCAGCGTCGATGGCGGGCACCACCTCGCAGCCGGCGCTGTCCGCGCTGGTCGCGGCGACTGATCACACCGAGCGCAGCACCGGGTTGGACCTGCAGGCGGTGTGCGACCTGGAGCCATATTGGGAGCTGGTGCGCAAGGTCTATGCGCCGTTCGAGTCCGGTCTGGCCTCGCCCACCGGGCGGGTCTACCACCACGAGATTCCCGGTGGCCAGCTGTCCAACCTGCGCCAGCAGGCCGCGGCGCTGGGCCTGGCTGACCGCTTCGAGCAGATCGAGGAGGCCTATGCGGCAGCGGACCGGATGCTCGGGCGGCTGGTGAAGGTCACCCCATCGTCGAAGGTCGTCGGGGATCTGGCGTTGCACCTGGTCGGCTCCGGTGTCGAGCCGAAGGATTTCGAAGCCGACCCGGCCCGGTTTGACATTCCCGACTCGGTGATCGGCTTCTTGCACGGCGAGCTGGGTATTCCACCGGGCGGCTGGCCCGAGCCCTTGCGCAGTAAGGCGCTGGTGGGCCGCAGCGGTCCGCGCGCCATGGCGGGGCTGTCCGCGCACGACCGCCAAGGGCTTAAGCAAGACCGGGCGCGGACGCTGAACCGGCTGCTGTTCGCCGGTCCGACGGCGGAGTTCGAGGAACATCGGGAGACCTACGGGGACACCTCGGTACTGCCAAGCAAGGAGTTCTTCTACGGGCTGCGCCCTGGCGAGGAGTACGCCGTGGACCTCGATCCGGGGGTGCGGCTGCTCATTCAGCTACAGGCGATCGGCGACGTCGACGAACGCGGCATGCGCACCGTGATGTGCACCCTCAATGGGCAGCTGCGACCGTTGCAGGTGCGGGATCGCTCCGTCGACTCGAAGGTCCCCGCCGCTGAGAAAGCCGACAGGTCCAACGGCAACCACGTCGCGGCGCCGTTCGCCGGCGTGGTCACGCTTAGGGTGTCTGAAGGAGACTTGGTGACCACTGGCCAGACGGTGGCAACTATCGAGGCGATGAAAATGGAAGCCGGGATCACCGCCCCGAAGAGCGGTAGGGTGACCCGCCTTGCGATCAAGCCTTTGCAGCAAGTTGAGGGCGGCGACCTGATCTTGGAGCTGGACGACGCGAAGTAACACCGACGCGGACGAGGTCGCTACGCCGCTCGCCGGCGGAACTCGACTGCCAAGCTCTCTGCCTTCGAGGCGGCCTCTTGCCGTGCCGCCTGCAGCTCGTGCAGCTGCCGGTAAAGCGACAGCTGCGCTGCTGCTTGGCGCTTAGCTCGCGCTTCGAGGCGCCATTGGCTCAGGCGCCAGCCGATGACCACACCTGAAACGACCAACGCCGACGCCACCAGGACGATCAACCCAGTAGTCATCTCTACTCCCTTGTCTCGGGCGGCGCGCCGGGCGGGACGCCGGATCTGCCGTTGGTAGCAGACAGTTACCCGAGATCACTCAGGGCTAAACCACGGTTCCGGGCGAGTCAGCTCGCTGGGACACCCGGCAGCACCCGCACCCGCAGCACGCCGTCTTCCACGCGGGACTCGAAGCCAGGTACCGGGGCTGTCGGTGCGGGCAGCGGTTGGCGAGCACTGTGACGTCGGAGATGATGCCGCTGCGGCCGCCTAAGCAAAGCCACTCAATTCTCAGTTCCCCGACGGGTCGGTGCAGATCAATGCCCACGGCCGGTCATCGACCCGGGTCATGACAAGGGTGGCGCGTCGGGTGCCGCGGAGTTTGAGTTGGCGGTGCAGGTCTTCGACGTCGCCGGCCAAGCCGCGGCGGCGGATGTCGACCGACCCGATATCGAGGGCGCGTAGCCGGGGTTTCAGCGCTTTCTGGTCCCAAGGGCCTGAGTCGAGCACCCGCAAGGTCCGCGCGAACGGTGTGCACAGCGGTTGGTCGCTGGACAGGAACGCGATCCGGGCATCGATCTTCCACGCTCCGAGGCTGCGCGCCAGGTCCTCGACGAGGCCGGCGCGGGTGACGGCAGGATTCGGGTCGAGCAGGAACTCGCCTGGATCGCGGTTCTCCACCTCGTCACCGGGTAGCGGTAGCAGCACGTGGCCCTGCGGCAGGATCGTGGCGCGGCTGCTGCCAGCCGCCAAGGCCGGTGACCACAAGGCGGCCTCCTTCAGATCACGCCGGTCGGCGATGAACTCGACCTCCCAGCCGGTCGGAACGGCATCCCGCGCGATCCCCGGAGCCGCCTTGATACCGACGGACTCGACTCGATCCACCAGCCCGGTCGACCATGACAGCGGCGGCTCGCTGTCTCCGGTGCGCATCCGGTGACCCTGCGCACGTCGGGCCGGGTCGACGAACACGGCGTCGACGCCGCTCAGATCCACATCGCGGACATCGGCGTGCACGGCTGTTACCGCGGCACCCACCCCGTAGGCGTCGGCATTGAGTGTCGCCATCCGCAGGTGCAGCGGGTCACGATCTACAGCGACGACCTTTCGGCCCGCTGCCAGCGCGATGAGATCTCCACCGATGCCACAACACAGATCCGCCACCCGGACGGCGTCGGCGAATCGCGTCGCACGGTGCTGCGCAATGACCTCGGCGGTCGCCTGCTCCAGACCAACCCGGGTGAAGTACATCTGCTGAGCGCGGGTGAACTTCGGGTGGGCGCGGAGGCGTAGCTCGTGTTGACCGAGGGCCGCGGTGACGAGTTCCGTGGGGTAGTCACGGCGCAGCGCAGAACCGACCCGCAGCTCTGTCTCCGGCGTGACGTCCAACCGCGCCAGCCGAGCCAGCAGCTCCCGGCCGATCGGTGAGGCCAGCGCCTCCAACCGCGAAACGGCCTGTTCAGTTCCGCTCATCGAAAGAGTGTGGCGGAGTCCCGCTTTCTCGTTGGCGGTGTGTCTGGGTCGCAGGCGGGCCATGATGGGAACTGTGGTGCGGATCGTGGCGGGAGTGGCGGGGGGCCGGCGGCTGGCCGTGCCGCCGCGCGGCACCAGGCCGACCTCGGACCGGGTTCGGGAAGCCATGTTCAGCGCGCTTGCGGCACGTCGGGATCTCGAAGGGGCTCGGGTGCTCGACCTCTACGCCGGATCCGGAGCGCTGGGGTTGGAGGCGTTGTCCCGAGGCGCGGCGCACGTGCGCTTCGTGGAATCCGACCAGCGGGCCGCCGCGGTGCTGCGCCGCAACGTCGATGCGCTCGGGCTTGGTGGGCAGGATGGCCGCGCAGCGCAGGTGACGACCGCGGATGTGCCCGCGGTGTTGCGGGACAACCCGGGACAGCCCTATGACCTGGTACTCGCCGACCCCCCGTATGCACTCGACGACTTCACGCTGGACGAGGTGTTGAGCGCCCTGGCCGGCGGCGCCTGGTTGGCACCGGCCGCGCTGCTCGTGGTGGAACGCCCAGCCAGGGCGCTCCCGCCAACCTGGCCGGATGGTGTGTTTGCGCTCACTCATCGGCGGTATGGAGACACCGCGGTGTACTACGGTTGCGCGTCATGAGGCGCGCGGTGTGTCCCGGCTCTTATGACCCCGCCACCAATGGGCACGTCGACATCATTGAACGGGCCGCGAGCCAATTCGACGAGGTCGTCGTTGCAGTCTTGATCAACAAGACCAAGAATTGCCTATTCGAGGTCTCCGACCGGATGGCGATGCTCAAGGAGGTCACCGAGCACCTGCCGAACATCTGCATCGATTCTTGGCATGGGCTTCTCGTGGACTACTGCACGGCAAATGGGATCGCCACGATCGTCAAGGGGCTGCGGGCGGTCAGTGATTTTGACTACGAGTTGCAGATGGCCCAGTTGAACTACCAGCTGTCCGGAGTGGACACGATGTTGTTGCCGAGCAAGCCGTACTACAGCTACCTGTCCAGCTCAGTGGTCAAAGAGGTTGCTACCTACGGCGGTGACGTCGGCCACCTGTTGCCGCCCACGGTCCACCAGCGCCTGATCAACCGGCTCGCCGAGCGACGCTGAGCGCGGGACACGCCGACCAGTCGCGCGCTCCCGTATCTCGGCTGCATCAGCGTTCACACTGTCGCCTGTGGATGGTGACCGCAAGGAGGGGCCGGTGTACCGGGTTTTCGAAGCACTCGACGAGCTCGTGACCACTCTTGAAGAAGCCCGTGGGGTGCCAATGACCTCCAGTTGCGTGGTACCCCGCGGGGACGTGCTGGAACTGCTCGACGACATTCGCGATGCGATTCCCGCAGAGCTCGATGACGCTCAGGACGTGTTGGATCATCGCGACGAGCTGGTGGAGACCGCGCGGCAGGAATCGCAGCGCCAGCGCGATGACGCTCGCACCGAGGCAGACCAGATGGTCGCCAAGGCCCGCGACGAGGCTGCGCGCCTGGTCGCCGAGGCCCGCACCAGCGCCGAGTCGCTGGTCGCCGACGCGCAAGCCGAAGCTGACCGCATGGCGACCACCGGTCGGCGGGAGTACCAGGAGCTCACCGGGCGCGCTGAGGCTGAGGCGGAACGGATGACCGTGGCCGGGCGGGCGGCCTACGAGCGCGCTGTCGCCGACGGCCGAGCCGAGCAGGCCCGGCTGGTCGAGCAAACCCAGGTGGTGCAAGCGGCCCGGGGTGAGGCCAAGCGAATTCACGACGAGGTGAGCGCCGAGGTGCACCGGCTGCGCTCGGAATGCGACGCCTACGTCGAAGGCACCCTCACCGAGTTCGAGGATCTACTCAACCGCACCCTGCGCGCCATCGGACGCGGCCGCGCGCATCACAGTGGACCGGTCGCCGCAGGGGTGGGCGAGTACCCCAGATGAGTGGGTCTTCTCGGTGTTGCGGCGTCGCCGGTTTGGGTCAGGGCCTACCCTGAAACCCTGATGCCTCGCCAGACCGTTCCTGCCCGACCCGACCCGTCCGACCCCTGGGTGATTGACACCCGTGACGTGGGCAGGCGTCCCGGGTCGATGCGCCGCTACCACCGGGATGTCCCGCTATCAACCGCGATCGGACTGGACGTGATCGGGATACCCGCAGGAGAACAGGTATCCCTGGACGTGCGGCTGGAGTCGGTCATGGAGGGTGTGCTGGTGTCGGGCACCGCATCGGCGCCGGTCACGGGCCAGTGTGCTCGGTGCCTGGATCCGCTGATCGATCAGCTTGAGGTCGAGCTGCTCGAGCTGTTCGCCTACCCGGACACGGCGACCGACGAGACTACGGATCCTGACGAGGTCAGCCGGGTCGTCGACGGCCTCGTCGACCTCCAGCCGGTCGTTCGTGACGCGGTGCTGCTGGCTTTGCCGCCGGCGCCCTTGTGCAGCGAAGACTGCCTCGGCCTGTGCCCGGAATGTGGGGGTAAGCGGGCGGAACTCGGTACGGATCACTGGCATGAGAGAATAGACCCGCGCTGGACCGCACTAAAGCAGCGGTTGCGCGGAAGCGAACAGGAGAACGAGTAACGTGGCTGTCCCCAAGCGCAGGATGTCGCGGTCCAACACCCACTCGAGGCGGTCTCAGTGGAAGGCCACAGCACCGACTCTCGCGGCGTGTTCGAACCGGGCCTGCCGGCAGCCTAAGCCGCCGCACACGGTCTGTCCGCACTGCGGGAAGTACGACGGTCGGCAGATCGTCCGGTCGGCCTGACGCCGGACGCGACGAACCGTTGGGAAATCGGTCTCCGCGGAATCACCCGTCGGATCTGACCCCGCTACTCACCGCGCTCGGCGTTGATCTCGACGCCGAGCTGCTGACTCTCGCGCTCACTCACCGCTCGTATGCCTACGAAAGCGGTGGGTTGGAACCCAATGAGCGGCTGGAGTTCCTCGGCGACGCGGTGCTCGGTGTGGTCGTCACCGACCACTTGTTTCGCACTCACCCCGAGCTACCCGAAGGGCAGCTCGCCAAGCTGCGGGCCAGCGTGGTGAACATGCATGCGCTGGCCGGCGTCGCTCGCGGGCTTGCCGTCAATGGCTTGGGTGAATACGTCTTGCTGGGCCGGGGTGAGGAGCTCACCGGGGGTCGCAACAAGTCCAGCATCCTCGCCGATACCACCGAGGCGCTGATCGGCGCGGTGTACTTACAGCACGGCATGGACGTCGCCCGCACGGTGGTGCACCGGCTGTTCGACCAGCTCATGGTGATGGCTCCGCTGCTGGGTGCCGGTCTTGACTGGAAGACCAGCCTGCAGGAGCTGACCGCCAGCCGCGAGCTGGGGGTGCCTGAGTACCGGATCACCGAGGACGGGCCCGATCATCTCAAGGAGTTCACCGCGACCGCCGTGATCGCCGGCGTGGAACGGGGGACCGGGCAGGGCCGGACCAAGAAGGAAGCCGAGCAGCGGGCCGCCGAGACCGCCTGGCGCTCGCTGTCCGAGCTGGCTAGCGGAAACGCTCCGCCGGCAGGGTAGTGCAGCATGCCGGAACTACCCGAGGTCGAGGTCGTCCGGCTGGGCCTCGCCGAACACGTCACCGGGCGCACGGTGGCCGCCGTCGAGGTGCGCCATCCCCGCTCAGTACGTCGCCACCTGGCCGGGGAGTTGGACTTCGCCGCCCGGTTGGCTGGTCGGCAGATTCGAGCAGCCCGGCGCCGCGGCAAGTACCTCTGGCTGGACCTGGGTGGTGAGCAGGCATTGCTGGCTCATCTCGGAATGAGCGGTCAGATGCGCATCCAGGAGCCTGGGTCGATCGACGAGACCCACTTGCGGGTGCGACTACAGTTCACGGACGGGGGCACTGAGCTGCGCTTTATCGACCAGCGTACGTTCGGTGGGCTGTCCGTGGAGGACGTGGTCGACGGCCTGCCCATCCCGGTCACGCACATAGCGCGGGACCCGCTGGATCCGTGTTTCGATCCTGATGCGGTCATCGCCGGGATCCGGCAACGGCGCACGGCGCTGAAACGTGCGCTGCTGGACCAGACGCTGGTATCCGGGATCGGCAACATCTACGCCGACGAAGCGCTGTGGCGGGCTCGGCTGCACGGGGCGCGGCTTACCGCGACGCTGACCCGAGCGCAAGGACGCGCCGTGCTCACCGCCGTCACCGAGGTGATGACGGAGGCGCTCGCCGCCGGGGGCACGTCTTTCGACGCGCTGTATGTCAATATCAACGGCGCGTCCGGCTATTTCGACCGTTCGCTGGCTGCCTACGGGCAGGACGGCCGGCCGTGTCCACGCTGCGGTACCGCGATCCGGCGCGACGCCTTCATGAACCGTTCCTCGCACACCTGTCCTCGCTGCCAGCCCCGTCCCCGCCACCCCCACCCGTGAAGAATGGTCATCGAGCGCCAGGATGGGAGGCCATGAGACAGGTGCGGATGACGGCCTGGGTGCATGGTCGCGTTCAAGGCGTGGGGTTTCGCTGGTGGACCCGTTGCAGGGCATTGGAGCTGGGGTTGGTCGGTCACGCGGCCAATCTGTCCGACGGCAGGGTCGAGGTAGTGGCAGAGGGGCCGCAGGAAACCTGTGTGAAGCTGCTCGCCGCGCTACGCTCCGGGTCCACTCCCGGGCAGGTGAAACAGGTCAACGAGCGGTTCGATGACGCCCGGGGCGGCTTGACTGGTTTCGTTGAGCGCTGAGCACTCATGCGGACGCTGATCATCGACAACTACGACTCGTTTACCTACAACCTTTTCCAGTACCTGGCCGAGATCAACGGTATCGAGCCGATCGTGGTGCGTAATGATGCCCCCGGCTGGCAGGTGACGGATCTTGACGAGTTCGACAACGTCATTATCTCGCCGGGACCCGGGCGACCCAGCCTGGCATCCGACTTCGGTTTCAGTCGTGAAGTCGTGCTCGGCGCGCCGATCCCGCTGCTCGGTGTATGCCTGGGACATCAAGGGCTGTGCGAACTCAGCGGCGGGTCCGTCGGCACTGCACCGGAACTCTTCCACGGCCGCGAATCGGACGTCGCGCACAATGGCGTGGACCTGTTCGCGGGGCTGCCCTCACCATTGCGCGTGGTGCGCTACCACTCGCTGACCGTCACCAGGGTGTCCGACGATCTAGAGATCACCGCCTGGACCAGTGACGGTGTGATCATGGGGGTGCGGCACCGGCACCGCCCAGCCTGGGGTGTGCAGTTCCATCCCGAGTCGATCCGCACCGAGCACGGTATGGACCTGCTGGGTAACTTCGCCCGGCTCTCCCGGCAGTGGCGCGAACACAACCCGGCGCACGCTAGAAATTCACGCAGGTCCGCCCCAGCGACCACAACGCAACGCACTGACGAGAAGGCTCACAGGCTGCGGGTACTGGTCGCACAGCAGGCAACCTCGGCGCCCACGGAGTCGGTCTTTCAGAGTCTGTACGGCGCCTCGCCGCACTCATTCTGGCTCGACAGCAGCCGGCGGGACAATGAACTCTGCAGGTTCTCGTTCCTCGGTGACTCCACCGGTCCGCTCGCCAGGGTGGCCTACGGAGACGTCTGGCGAGGCACCGTGACCGTGTACTCGCAACGGCACACCGAAGTGCACCATATCGGGTTCTTCGACTGGTTGGATAACGATTTGCGTGGCCTCCGTGTCAAGGTCCCCGAACTGCCTTTCGACTTCGCCCTGGGCTGGGTCGGCTACGCCGGCTACGAGCTCAAGACCGAGTGCGGTGGCAGGCTCGCACACCGTGCGGAGAATCCGGACGCGGCAATGATCTTCGCCGATAGGGCGTTAGCCGTCGACCACCTGACCGGCACGACTTACTTGCTCGCGTTGGCGGACGCCGACAACGAGACCAGCGCCCGAGAATGGCTTCGGAGTACTCAGGCCCACCTGGACGCGCTCGCCGGTGCCGCACGCCCGCAAGCCCGCGGCCCGCTCGACTTCGGCCGGCTGGAACTCCGGCATGACCGGAATCGATACCTGGAACTGATCGCGTCCTGCCAAGAGGCGATCAAGGCCGGTGAGAGCTATGAGGTCTGTTTGACCAACATGGTGACCGGCAACGGGACGATCGACCCGTGGCATGCCTACCAATTCCTGCGTGCGGAAAGTCCCGCGCCGTTCGGTGCCTGGTTACGTTTCGCCGACTTGATCGTGCTGAGCACATCGCCTGAGCGTTTCATCCGGGTGTTCGCCGACCGGGTCGTCGAGTCCAGGCCCATCAAGGGGACGAGACCGCGTGGGCTGTCGCCGGAACAGGACCGGGCGCTGGCGGAGGACCTGGCCGTCAGCGAGAAGGATCGCGCAGAGAACCTGATGATCGTCGACCTGGTTCGCAATGACCTAGGAACGTGTGCACTGCCCGGTACGGTTCATGTGCCAAGCATTTTCGATGTGGAGACCTACGCTCATGTGCACCAACTGGTGAGCACTGTGCGCGCGCGGCTACGCGAAGACGTCTCAGCGGTCGATTGCGTGCGGGCGGCGTTTCCCGGGGGCTCGATGACGGGGGCGCCCAAGATTCGCACCATGGGGATCATCGACGGCCTGGAAGGGGGCGCGCGCGGGATCTACTCCGGAGCGCTGGGCTATTTCTCGCTGACCGGAGCCGCCGATCTCAGCATCGTCATCCGGACGCTGGTGATCACGCCAGACAAGGTGAGCTTCGGCGTCGGTGGGGCGATCATCGCGATGTCCGACTCGGCCGCCGAGTTCGACGAGACCATGATCAAAGCGAGTGCGATCACCGGCCTGCTCGGCACGACATTTCGGCGAAATTCTGCACTCCTGTAGGCACCGGTACCCTGCTCGGGCATGTGACAGCAGTAGGGGAGCAGCGAGGAGGGTCCGGCGCACCGTGCACTTGAAGAGCCTGACGTTGAAGGGCTTCAAGTCCTTCGCCTCGGCCACGACGCTGCGCTTCGAGCCCGGCATCACCTGTGTTGTGGGTCCCAATGGCTCAGGTAAGTCCAACGTGGTGGATGCGCTGTCGTGGGTGATGGGGGAGCAGGGCGCCAAGGTATTGCGCGGCGGCAAGATGGAGGACGTCATCTTCGCCGGCACCGCCGGACGCCCCCCGCTGGGTCGCGCCGAGGTGACCCTGACCATCGACAACACCGATGGCGCGCTACCCATCGACTACACCGAGGTGTCGATCACTCGGCGGATGTTCCGGGATGGCGCCAGCGAATACGAGATCAACGGCAGCGCGTGCCGGCTGCTTGACGTCCAGGAGCTGCTGAGCGACTCCGGGATCGGCCGCGAGATGCACGTCATCGTCGGGCAGGGCAAGCTTGACTCGATCTTGCAGTCCAAGCCCGAGGAGCGCCGTGCGTTCATCGAGGAGGCCGCGGGCGTCCTGAAGCACCGCAAGCGCAAGGAAAAGGCGCTGCGCAAGCTGGAGGCGATGCAGGCCAACCTAACTCGGCTGTCCGACCTCACCGCCGAGCTGCGCCGCCAGCTCAAGCCGCTGGGCAAGCAGGCCGAGATCGCTCGGCGCGCCCAGGCCGTGCAGGCCGATCTGCGGGACGCCCGGCTGCGGTTGCACGCCGACGACCTAGTGACGCTGCGTGAGGCATTCGCCAGGGACGAGGCTGACGAGGTCGCTGCCAGGGCCCGGCGGGCGGAGGTGGACAACGCCCTGGCGGCGCTTCGCGCGCGACAGAACCTCCTGGAGGAACAGCTCGACGCCACGACGCCGCGGCTGTCGGTAGCGCAGGACACCTGGTACCGGCTCTCGGCGCTGGCCGAGCGGCTGCGAGGCACGGTTCAACTGGCGGAGCAGCGCGTCCGACACCTGTCCGCACCCACCGAGGCGCACCGACCCGGTCGGGACCCCGACGAGCTTGAACGTGAGGCCGCGGCCGTCGAGGCTTCGGAGGCGCAGCTGCACGCGGTGGTGGAGGAGGCCAGGGCCGTGCTGTCGGACGCCGTGGACCGGCGCGCCGAGCTGGAGCAGGCAGTCGGCGACGCGGAGCGGGCGAACCTGGCTGCGGTCCGCGCTGTCGCCGATCGGCGCGAGGGACTAGCTCGGCTCGCCGGTCAGGTCGAGGCGTTGCGGTCCACCTCAGGCGCCACCGCGGAGGAGATCGAGCGGCTGTCGGGCGGCTTGGCCGACGCCAGGGAGCGGGCGAGCAGCGCGCAGCGGGAATTCGAGGAGCTCCAGCATCGGCTCGACGCCCTGCATGCCGGCGAGGTCGGGCTCGACGAGCGGCATGAGGCAGCGTCGGCCTCGCATGCCACTGCCGCAACGCGCAGCGCCGAGCTGGCCGCGGCACACCGGGAGGCCGAGCAGCAGCGGGCGTCCTGGCGCGCCCGGGTGGAGGCGCTGTCGATCGGCCTGGCCCGCAAAGACGGCTCGCAACCGTTGCTGGCCGCGGGGCTACCGGGCCTGGCCGGCACGGTCGCCGCGCTGCTCACCGTGCAACCCGGCGCGGAGGCCGCCGTGGCTGCCGCCTTGGGTGCTGCGGCGGACGCCCTGGTGGTATCAGATGTGGACGTCGCGGCCAGCGCGCTGTCCCTGTTGCGGGAGCGGGACGCTGGCCGTGCTGGCCTGCTCGTCGGCGGTGCGCCGGCGTCGGTAGACCGCTCAACCTGGCCGGAACTGCCGCCCGGTGCGAGGTGGGCGGCAGATCTGGTGGTAGGCCCTGAGACACTGAGTTCCGCGCTACATCGGCTACTGGAACGCACCGCGGTAGTCGAGGACCTCGACGCCGCGCACACGTTGGTGACCGCACAGCCGAGTACGCGCGCTGTGACCATCGACGGCGACCTACTCGGCGGCGATTGGGCGCACGGCGGATCGGGCCGCAGCCTGAGCGTCATCGAGGTGCAGGCCGCCGTCGACGACGGTCAAATCCGGTTAGCTGAATCGGAAACGCGCGTGCAACGGTTGGCCGCTGAGCTCCACGAGGCCAGTGCCGAGGAGGCCGACCGCGCCGAGGACGTGGACAACACCCTGGCTGCTTTGCACGAGTCGGACGCGCAACTGGCCGCGGTTGCTGAGCAGCTCGCTCGACTGGGCCAGGCGGCCCGTTCCGCGTCCGGCGAGGCCGACCGGCTGCACCGCCAGCGCGACGAGAGGCAGGCGCGCCGGGCCGCTGCGCTGACCAGCCTGGCTGAGCTCGAGGAGCGGTTGCGGCTGGCCGCCGACGACTCGGTGGATGCCGAACCCGACACCTCATACCGGGACGAAGCCGTGGCGGCGCTGGGTACCGCGCGCAGCGAGGAGGTCGACGCGCGGCTGGCCCTGCGCACCGCTGAGGAGCGCGCCCGGGCGCTGGCCGGTCGGGCCGACGTGCTGCGTCGCAACGCCCAGGTCGAGCGGGTGGCCCGGCAGCGAGCTGCCGACGCGGCGGTAGCCCGCCAGCGCGGCGCTGCGGTGGCGACGGAAGTGGTGCGGGTTGGGGAGTTGGCGTTGGGCTGTATCGAGATATCGGTGCAGCGGGCCGTGGCGGAGCGGGACGCGGTGGGCGTCGAGCGGGCGCAGCGCGAGCAGCGTCTGATCGAGATCCGGGCCCGGGTTAGGGAGCTCGCCGAGGAGCTGGACAAGCTCACCGACACGGTGCATCGCGACGAGCTGCTGCGCGCTGAGCAACGGTTGCGCATCGAGCAGCTCGAGATCAAGATTTCTGACGACTTCGGCATCGGCCTGGATGACCTCATCGCGGAGTACGGACCCGCGGTGCCGGTACCGCCGCCCGCGGCTGAGGTAGCCGAATACGAGGTGATGACCCAGCGCGGCGAGCAGGTCAGCGCGCCGCAGCCGGCTCCTTACGACAGGGCCGTGCAAACCCGCCGTGCTCACAGCGCCGAGCGCGATCTGGCCCTGCTCGGCAAGGTCAATCCGCTTGCGTTGGAGGAGTTCGCCGCGCTCGAGGAGCGCTACAAGTTCCTGTCCACCCAGCTCGAAGATCTCAAGGCCAGTCGGCGTGACCTACTCACCGTCGTCACCGAGGTCGACGAGAAGATCCTCGAGGTCTTCACCGTGGCCTTCCATGACGTGGCGCGGGAATTCGAGATCGTCTTTGCCACCCTGTTCCCCGGCGGCGAGGGCAGGTTGCTGCTCACCGAGCCCGACGACATGCTCACCACCGGCATCGAGGTCGAGGCCCGCCCGCCCGGCAAGAAGGTCAAACGGCTGTCACTGCTGTCCGGCGGGGAGAAGTCGCTCACGGCGGTGGCGATGCTCGTCGCGATCTTCCGGGCCCGACCGTCGCCGTTCTACGTGCTCGACGAGGTGGAGGCGGCGCTGGACGAAACCAACCTCAACCGCCTTATCGCGTTGTTCGAGCTGCTGCGGGACCGCTCGCAGCTCATCGTGATCACCCATCAGAAGGCGACGATGGAGGTTGCTGACGCGTTGTACGGGGTAAGCATGCGCGGTGACGGCATCACCACCGTGATCTCGCAACGGCTGCGCGGCGCCTCCGACTCCGCCGGTGCCGCGTAACGCTTGACACATAACGCGTCAGGAGAAATTCGCTGTGTCATACCCGTCGTTACTGCTACCGGCGTCGCTACCGTCCACCATGTTGGACGAATCGCTGCTCCTGCTCCAGGAGACCCGCGCGACGTGGAATGTCCAGTTCGAGCTTGGCGCCGACCATCGACTGGATGAGGCTAGGTTGCAACAGGCGGTGCTGACCTGCTGCAGACGGCACCCGATGGCCCGCGCTTGCTTAGCCCCCACACCACAAGGTGAGACCTCGTACCGGTGGGACTTTGCCGAATTGGCGGATGTGGATCCATTTCGGGTGGTGGAGTGTCTGGACGGTGCCGCGCTGGGCCGGCTGCGGACCGGGCTGTACGCCCCACCCATCCCGCTGGACACCTCCCCGGGCTTTCGGGTCGCCCTGGCCCGGCGACCTGGCCGGGATCTCGTGCTGCTGTCTGCGAGCCACATCGTCGCTGACGGTGTCGGTGCCGTGCGCCTGCTGCAGACCATTGTCCGGGCCTACCAGGGCGAGCCTGACCCAGCGGATCCCCTACCGCTTGCCCAAGCCCGCGACCTCGGCTCATTTCCGGCCGCCAAGACCCGGAGCGAGAAGTGGACGCGCCAGATGGAAGGGCTGCGGCGAGTGAGGGAGGCCTTTGATCCGCCGA
Source organism: Pseudonocardiales bacterium (assembly GCA_025465385.1). Lineage (GTDB taxonomy): Bacteria > Actinomycetota > Actinomycetes > Mycobacteriales > Pseudonocardiaceae. The sequence continues at coordinate 360 of JAODNG010000100.1, read as the reverse complement.
GCCGGATCGCGGTGCTCGGTGGCACGGACGGCGATGGTTTCGGATTCGTCTTTCGTACCCTCGACATCAACGAGACCACCACGCCGGGGCTCGTGCAGCGGCCCTCCGGCACGACGATCAACGACGTCTTGGTCGCCGCGCTGCACCTCACCGTGCAGTCCTGGAACACCAAGCACGGCGCGCCGGCTGATCGGGTCGGAGTCCAGATGCCGATGAATATCCGTCCCGCGGACCGCTTGTGGGATGTCGTCAGCAACCTCACGTCGATGGTTTCCGTGTCGACTGAGCCCGACGATCGAGCCGACCTGGCCACGGCAACTGCAGTGGTGGCCAAGCAGACCTCCGAGATGCGCCGAAACG
>JAODNG010000392.1 GCA_025465385.1 Pseudonocardiales bacterium | reverse complement strand
GCGTTGGTGACCGTGTACGGGCCCCCGTTGTCCCGGAACACTCGCGAGGTGTAGGCATCCGTCACCGGCACCGGGTTCATGATTCCCATTCCGCGTTCCAGCAGGGTGGCGGAGGTGAAGATCTTGTAAATCGACCCGGCGCCGAAACCCTGCACGAGCGACGGCAGCGCGTAGGAGGTCTGGCCGGCGTCGGCGTCGAGTCCGTAGTCGCGGTTGGCCACCAGTGCCCGGACCGGGTGCCGGTCGCTGCCGGGCTCCACGATGGCCATCGCGTTGGCGATCCCTGGAGTCTGGGTGGGCACCTCGGTGGTCGCCGCGCGTTTGGCTATGTCGCTGGCCCGGCGGTCGAGATTGGTGCGGATCAGGTACCCGCCCCGGCGCAGCTTGTCCTCGGGGAATCCCACAGTGGCGAGGTAGTCCAGGGTGTACTGGCAGTAAAAGCCGTCCGCGGGACCGGCGCCGACGCATCCGTTGGTCAACCCGGTCAGCGGCCGCTGGATTCCCAACGGCTCAGCCTTGGCCGCGTCGGCCTGGTTCGGGGTAATCGAGCCGACATTGGTCATCTCGTCTAGCACGACGTTGCGTCGTGCCAACGCGTGCTCGGGGTGCTCCACCGGGTCGTATTCAGTGGTCGAGCGGACCATGCCGGCGAGCAGCGCCGCCTGGGCGAGGGTGAGCCGGTCCGGCGTGGTGTTGAAGTAGGTCCTCGCGGCGGAGGCGACGCCGTAGGCGTTGTGGCCGAAGAAGACGATGTTGAGATAGCGCGCCAGGATCTCATCTTTCGACAGGTGCTTCTCCAGCTGCAGGGCCACCCGGATCTCGCGCAGCTTGCGGGCCGGGGTGCTCTCCACGGCCGCCGCCCGCTCGGCGTCGTTCTGAGCGACCGCATACAGCATGTAGTTCTTGATGTACTGCATCGTCAGCGTTGAGGCGCCCTGGCCCTCGAGCGCGCTGCCGCTGGAGGACAGGTTGGTCATCAGGGCGCGGGCGGTGCCCCGCCAGTCCACCCCGTTGTGTTCGAAGAACCGCCGGTCCTCGATGGCGATGATCGCTGCCTTCATCGTGTCGGCGATGGCTTTGGGCGGCGTGTTGAACCGGTTCTGGTCGAAGACGTAGGCGATCGGTACCCCATCCTTGTCGGTGATCGTGCTGACCACCGGCACCTGGCTTTGGACCAGGTTGGACGAGACACTGGTGACCGTGTCACTGGCCTGGTTAGACGCCAGACCGATACTGCCCACGGCGGGAAACAGGATGCCCGCCACCAGTAGGCCCGCGATCAGGCACAGGCCGAGAACCCGAATCAGCGCGTTGCCGTTCACCACCCGGCGAGCCTACGCGGCGGCGCTGGCTACCCAACGCAGACGTGGCCGAACTCCGGGAGGGTGGTGCTCTGCACGAGTGAGTGACAGTCATACATATCTCTTGCCGATGCGGGCGGACGGCCGAGTACCGTCAGCGCGCGTGAGCGCATCCCATACAACCGCCCAGCAGAGTCTCCTCAGCGACGTTGAGGCTCTGGTCGCCGCCCTTATGGGCGATGCCCCGGTAGCGGAGCTCATAGAGATCACAAACCGGATCGCCGTCGCAGTGGATTACTGGGACGACATTCCCGCGGGCGCGATCGCCGATCTTCGCTCAGCGATCGATCTCATGCACGGCGGCCAGGCGTGCGCTACCGTCAGCGCGCTGCTCGCCGCCCGCTCCGAACTCGGAGCGTCCCCGCGGTCGAGTTGACATCGCGCTGATCCCCCCGCACCACACACCAACGCAGCGGCCCGCGCGGTAAGTCACCGCGTCCACCTCCCGGGATGCCGCGTGCGCTCGTGCTGCCCGTCCGCCGCTGAAGTCTTCGCCCGCATCTGACCCGTACCAGCCGGCGCCGTGATCGGCGAGGACCGCTGGGCGCGCGGCGAGCGGCCGGAGTTTGAGACCGACTGGCGAAGGTTAACCCCCTGCTATCACCCAGAGGGAGGCTGCGCTGTCGTTGAACGGTAGATAGGTTGCGGCGAGCGGTGAGGACCTGGATACGTCAAGCGAAGTTCAGGAGGGGCGAATGAGCCGTCTGTCGAGCACCTACGACCTCGGTCTGGAGACCGGAGCGGAACTGAGCAGGGCAACTGTGCCCATGCAGCGTGGGCAGGACCCGCATCGAGTCACCGCCGAGCAGGTGGATCGGGCTCGGCTGTCGGTCGCAAGGTCGGCTACCGGCGCCGAGGACTGCCGGATGCTGTTGGACATGTTGGGACTGATCGACGGCGAGGACGGCATCCCGCCGGTGCGCCGATGACCGTAACGGGTGGGCGGTGCAGGTAGGCGCGGCCTGCCCACCCGTTGTGCAACTGGTTACGGCGATGTCCTATGCTTGCTTTGCTCACGACGGGCAACCGCTGCGGGCAGGTCTGGACGACCAAGTCCCCATCGTCTAGCGGCCTAGGACTCCGCCCTTTCAAGGCGGCAGCGCGGGTTCGAATCCCGTTGGGGGCACGAACAGTCAGGCCCAGTGGCGCAGTTGGTTAGCGCGTCGCCCTGTCAAGGCGAAGGTCGCGGGTTCAAGTCCCGTCTGGGTCGCAGGGACACACTGTGGGCCGTGTTCGGCCTGCACGGCCAGGTAGCTCAGTTGGTACGAGCGTCCGACTGAAAATCGGAAGGTCGGCGGTTCGACCCCGCCCCTGGCCACCACCTCTGACCGGTGTAAACGGTTATTTTTGATGATCTTTAGTCGATCTTTGTCCAACTGACTGTCCAATTCCGCTGCTTAGACTGCCTCTCATGGCACGCAGGAAGCAGGCTCCGAAGGACCTGACCGGCATCCGCCAGCGCGGCGGTCGGTACCAGATCCGGCTCTTTGGTGGGCAGGATCCGGTAACCGGCAAGCAGGTGATGTTGACCGGTTCAGCCGAGGATGAGGTTGCGGCGATCAAGCTGCGTGACACGT
>JAODNG010000384.1 GCA_025465385.1 Pseudonocardiales bacterium | reverse complement strand
AAGACTTTCGACGAGATAGACGTAGATGGTGATGGATATATCACGGCCAGTGAGCTCCTGAGGACGTCCGTCGAGAACAATCCTCAGATTAGCGATGACAACGTTGCCGCGATAGTCCAGATGGCTGACGCGGACGGGGACAATAAGATCTCCTACGAAGAATACGCGCGGTTCGTGAGGTAGGTTCCTTACCGCGGCGCAGGCGGCCGAGATTATGATCAGCGACCCAAAAAGAGACGGGGCTTTCAACATGGCGGTATATTTCGCGTTCAAGGAATACCAGGACACGGAGTTTATCTTCGAGCTTAACAACGAGGACAAGATCGCCCACGCCCGAAGAATTATATCGGGTGAGGAAAATGAAAGAGTGCATGTGATGGGTAGGATCGTCAAGCGCAAGAAACCCTATAACCCAGACTGGAGCTATCATCTGGACCCCGCTACCATTGACTTCTTTGCCATGGCAATTGAAGTGTGCGACGCCAATATGAGCTACGTTGAGGACCATCTAGACGAGGCCTGCGGGGCGTTTCTTCCCGGCTGCATTTGGTGCCCATGGAGTTCGAGAGTCGTACGTGAGATCAGCCAATAGCGTCAGCTACCCCCTGAGGGCACCGCGGGTCGGGTGTCGAGTACAGCGAGGTCGGCGGCGGCACGGCCGGCGTACCACCCGGCGGCGTTGCCGACACTGTAGGAGCGCGACACCGACTGCGGGAACATCGACTCGAACAGTTCCTCCACCACCCGTTCTCGAGCGGCCAGTACCGGTAGCAGCCGAGCTGAATCGGCCACCGCGGCAGTGCTGACGTCCCGCGCCGTGCTCAGCCGCTCGCCGATGCGGGTCGCGTAGGCGAGCAGGAACGACTGGCGGTACGAGCGGGTCCGGGATCGCCCGGTGCGAGAGATCTGGCTGCCCGCGGACACCATCGCCCTCGTCGCCTGAACTAGCAGCGACGTGCTGAGCAGCTCAACGATCTCCAAATCGACCTCGTCGCCGAGCACGGTGGTGAACCCCAGCGCTTCCGACAGCACCGTCCGGCACCGATTCGCCTCGGCCACCGCGCCCACCAGCAGCGCCTTGGCCGCTACATAGGGATTGTCAAGCCACAGTCGTCGCGCCGCCGCCGGATACGGGTCCGACCCTGCGCTGTCGGCGCTGTCTACCACGATCCGTTCCAGCGAGTACCGGCTCATCAGTTCCTGCGCCTTGGTCGAGAGGGCCTCAGCCTCTTCAGGGAAGGTGGTCGACTCGGCTTTGGCCAGCAGCGCCCGAACCCGCGCCAGCATCTTCTGATCGACGCCGCGTCGCGGCGCCGCGCGGGCCGCGGCGGAACCAGGCGGCGCAATGATCGTGGGTAGCACCGGCAGGGCCAGCAACATCGCCAGCACCTGGATCACGGTGCTGAGCGCATCCGCCAGGCTGCGGGCGTGCCGCCGGACCCATTGCAGGAGGTGACCCCCGGTCTGGGCGGGCTCCCACCACACCACCGCCCCAATCTGTCCCAGGTCCTCGCTCCACCGCTGTGCCACGGTGGCCTTGGCGTAGCACTGCGACTCCTCGGCGATCGCATCGATGAGATAACCGACAGCGACAGCGTCGAGTCGCCGTCGCGCCACCTGGTGTAGATCTTCCGGAGCCCAGCCGCGCTCCCACGCCGCCGTGACCAGCGGCGCCACCGCGCAGTGGACTGCCGCGGCGACCAGAACCGGCTGGTCGGCGAACCGCTCGGCCACCAAGGTGGCGATGCGCGCCCCAGCCTCCGAATCGCCGGCCCCGTGCTCTCGCGCTGCGCTGAGCAACACCGTCGAGATCGTCTCCGCCGACGGCTTCGCGCGCGACGTCCCGGCACTCGCGGTGCCCGCTCCGAACCTTCCGAACCCGAAGCTCGCGAACCCGGAGCCGCCGGACCCGGAACTGTCGGACCCGGAACTGTCGGACCCCAAGCTGTCGGACCCGGGGCTCCCGCATCCAGCATGGGCGCGGCGATGCGCCCGGCGGCGCGCCGCCGCAGCAGCCCGTTGCTGCCGATCCCGCTGTGCCACCGCGTCCTCCCCGCCTGCAGTTCCACCGGTCGGCGAGCAGTATGGAACGTCACCCTGACAATTCCGCTCAGCCCGGGTTTCGACATGCCGGAGAAGGGCTATCCGTCGGCATGGGTCGGGTCACAGTGCGTCGGCCGGTACTGACGCTGTCCGCACAGGGCGAACGTCGTCGGCTTGACGCGCTCGCCGGTGAGGAGCCACTCGAACTGCGGGTAAACGGCCGGGCCTTGTCGGTCACCATGCGCACCCCCGGCCACGACGTCGAACTAGCCCACGGCTTCCTCCTCACCGAAGCCGTCATCACCAACCGATCCCACGTCCGCACCGCCCGCTTCTGTGACTCCCCCGACATGGAGACATATCGGGCCAATTCCGCACCCGATAGCCCCGATATGTCCCCATGTCGGGCGGCAGGGCAGGGGCAGCGGCAGCGGCAGCGCAGCTTCAACGTGCTTGATGTCGAGCTGGCGGGGGGTGTGCCGGGACCGGGGGACAGTGCGCAGCGAAACTTCTACACGACCTCGTCGTGTGGGGTGTGTGGCAAGGCCTCGCTGGACGCGGTGCGGTTGCGGACAAGCTTTCCCCCCGCGGCCGACCCGGTGACGGTCACACCTGCCACGTTGGCCACCCTGCCCGATGTACTGCGCGCCGCGCAGCGGGTGTTCCAGGCGACCGGGGGATTGCACGCCGCCGGACTGTTCACCGCGACAGGCGAGCTGCTGGTGGCCCGCGAGGACGTCGGGCGGCACAACGCGGTGGACAAGGTCCTCGGCTGGGCGCTGCTGACCGAGCGCATCCCGGCGACCGGTTGCGTCCTTATGGTGTCCGGGCGGGCGTCCTTCGAGCTGGTGCAGAAGGCAGTGATGGCCGGGATCCCGATGCTGGCGGCGGTGTCCGCGCCGTCCTCGCTGGCCGTCGACCTGGCCGTGGACGCCGGTCTCACGCTGATCGGCTTTCTGCGTGGCAGCACCATGAACGTTTACGCCGGCCAGCACCGGATCGACCGGGAGCCCTCGGGGTACCAGGCACTCTGCGAGCCCGCCTGATCGACGATCCTGCTGGGGCTGACCTGGCGGACGGCTAGCCACCGGGGTGTGCCGCGGTGGGCTTACGACGCGCCACTAGCCGGCGCGGTGGCCCGGGTGCTCGATGGCGCGGCGTCGCCGCGCTGTTTGCTTTCTTCGCGCTGGTGACGGCGGATCACCGGGGAGGTGTCCAGCATGACGATGCCGATCACCAGCAGCACAATGCCCGCGACGGCGCCAGCCAGGCCGAATGGGGTGGTGCGGACGTGCTCACCGAACAACCCGATGCCGAGCCCTATCGACACGATCGGCAGCACCGCGTCCATCACCGGCATGCTCGCGGCTAACGGACCGGCCTGGTAGGCGTTCTGCACCAGGAACAGCCCGGTGAAGCTGGCCACGATCAGTGCGTAGGGCTGCCACGTGACGAAGGTGTGACCGATGTCGGCGCGCAACGAGGCGATCGTCGCGGCGAACAGGGCTGACTGGAAAGCCATCACCGTCGCTCCACTGAGCGCGAACAGGCTGGCCTGGGCCGGTCCGGAGATCGCCTTGCCGATGAGCACCGCGGCTGTGGCGATCACCACGACTGCGACCAGTGGCCAGATCCAGGACGAGAACGGCTGGATCGGATTCCCCCGATGTGGATCCGCGGCGACGATGCCGACGACGAGCCCAGCGGTCACGGTGAGCAAGCCGGCCCATTCGCGCGGCCCGAGCCGGCTGCGATGGCGCCGCGCGGAGATCGGTACCGCAAAGAGCAGCTCAGAGACCACCAGCGGCTGCACCAGCGACAGCGGGCCGGTGGCCAGCGCGATCGCCTGGAACAGGTAGGAGCCCACCGCTGCTCCGATTCCCACCAGCCACTTCCGGTTGCGGACCAGGTCCACGATCATCGCCAAGGAGAACTGCTTGTCCGAGGGCTCCTTGCTGGCAGCCGCCTGCTGCAGCAGTCCGGTGGCCGCGAGGCACATTCCGGCCACCAGCGCGGCGCCGGCGGAGATCAACATATTACCCATCGATGACACAGCGGCTACCCCTCCGGTCCGGGACTCCACGCCACTCCGCCGGCGGTGGCCAGCGCGTGCGCGCGGGCCCGTAGCCGCTGCGCATGCTCGTCGACTACCCGTTCCCGCTCCAGCAATGCGCGCGCGGACGCCGCACATTCGCGGCGCTGCTGCGCCGGCAATGCGCGCGATCGTTGCTCCTCGGCGTCGCGGTGCCGGCGAATGTCGTCCTGCAGCACGCGCAAGCGCTCGATGCCGTCCTCGATCCGGCGCAGTTCTCGGCGCAGCAGCGTGGCGCCAACCCGCGCACCGGCCATCCGCTGCGCAGCCCGGTCGGCCAGCTCCAGCTCACGGGCCAGCCGTTGCTCGATGCGCAGTGCGAGCCCGACGTCCTGCTGCCGGATCAACCGGTCAAGCTGACCGGTGACCAACGGTGACGTGGTGAGCAGGTAGATCCCGCCGATCATCACCAGGAGGCTTACCGCGGTGGCGGCGACGGCGACGGTGCCCAGTCGCAGTGTCCCGTTGAGGATGAAGATCCCGACCGCTACCCCGACGATCAGCTCCGTGGTCACCACCGCGGGGTAGGAAGCGGGCAGTGGTGCCACCTCGAAGGCGCTTTGCACCAGCAGCATGCCGAGCAGAGCCACCGCGATCACCGCATAGCCCTGCCAGGTCATCAGTAGCGCGACGATGCCCCGATGGGTCAGCACCTGCATCGAGCTCTGGGTCAGCGACGCCTGCAGCCCGAACAGGCTGCCGGCAGCCGCGCCGAGCAGGACCGCCTTGCGGGCCGGCGCAGACCCCTTCGCGATCACGGTAAATCCCAGTGCGAGCGCGAGAATGCAGCCGCCGCCGAGAATCCAGTGCAGATCCGGCACCGCCACCGATCCTCTGCGTGGTCGGGCGGCGAATATGAACGCCACCAGCCCGACGGTGATCGCCAAGGCGCCGAGCAGGTCACGGGCCGGAATCCGATGCCGCCCCCAGGCGGCGGCCAGGATCAGCGCGAAAAGCAGCCGCACCACGAACACGGCCTCGACCAGCGCGAGGCTGGCGAGTCCGACCGCCATGGCGAACAGCGCGTTGCCGCCTGTCGAGGAGGCGACCCCGGCCAGCCAGCGTGGCCGGCGCACCAACCACACCAGCAGCCGCAACGACAGGTTGTGCTCGGGTGGGGCGGTCGCCGCCGACCGTTGCTGGATCACCTCACCGACCGCCACGAACAGCGCGGCGACCAGGATCAGGGAGTAGACCACCAGCTGCCCACCCCCATATCCACGTCCAGAGTCGCCGCGGCAGTCACTACCTTCCCACGCCATCACGGGTCAAACAGCCTCGCTGCTGGCGCACACGATGGTTTTCCGCTCGCGATCCCGGGCATCCGGTGGTGTCACCCGCGGGGCCACGCCGGCGAGCGGGCCGGCGAGGTGGAGGTTTGCGTGATACCGAGTCCCTATACCGGACGGGTGCTGATCGTGACCGCGGCGATGGGCGGCGGGCATCTGGAGGTGAGCCGGGAGGTGGCGCGCCGGTTGACCGCCCGCGGCCACCACGTCGACATCGCGGACCTGACGGAGTTCATGCCCGCCCCTGCCGGGCGCTGGTTGCGCGGTGTGTACCCATGGCTGGTCAACCGAGCTCCGTGGCTCTACGACCTGGTCTACCAGCACTTCTTCCTGGCCCGCCAGCAGGCGGGGGAGCGGGTAGGCATTCCGGTACGGCTGGCGCTGCCTGGACTGCGCCACCACATCACCCGGTTGCGGCCTGACGTCGTGGTGTCGACTTACCACCTGGCCGCGCTGGCGGTGGCCCGGTTACGCGCCCAGGGCCGGCTCGACTGCCCGGCAGTCACTTTCGTCACGACGTTCTCGGCGCACGGACTGTGGCTGCACCCAGCCACCGACGCCTACCTGTGTATCTCTGCCGACGCTGCGCGGGAGGTGCGCGGCCTGGGCGGCGGTCCGGTGCAGGTGTGTGGCCCAGTCGTGCGGTCGGAGTTCGGCGATCAGTCGACCCGACGGCGGGCCGCGGTGCGTAGCGAGCTCGGCGTGGCCGCAGCGCAGCGGGTCGCGCTGGTGGTCAGCGGCTCGCTGGGCCTGGGAACAGTGCGCGCAGCGGTGACCGCCATCGCGCGCTGGCCGGGCTGGGTGCCGGTGGTGGTCTGCGGTCGCAACGAGCACCTGCGCACACAGCTCGCTGGCGTGCCGGGCGCGGTGGCGCTGGGCTGGGTGGCCGACATGGCCGGTTTGATGGCGGCGGCCGACGCGCTCGTCGAGAATGCCGGCGGGCTCACCTCCAAGGAAGCGCTTCGGGTGGGGCTGCCGGTGGTGACCTTCCGGCCGATCGCCGGCCACGGCCGCCACGACGCCGGCGCGCTGGCCCGACTGGGGCTGACCGATCTCGTCGATGACGAGCAGAGCTTGCGCGCTGCGCTGACCAGGCTCACCGACGACACCGCACGGCGTGCGCAACGCGTCCAGCGCGGTCAGGCGCTATTCGTCGACGACGCCGCCGCCTTGGTGGCAAACCTGCTCCAGCGCCAGCCACCGAATCCACCGGGAAACAGCCTGCTGACTGTTTAGCGCGCCACCTACTCAGCTCGGGTTGGGCGGGCTTGCCGTCGCCCGCCAGCTGACGGTGGGCCGCATGGCGGCGAGGTCAACCCGGTGGCGGTGCTGCTCCACCGTGGCGAACAGTGACGTGATCAGGGTGTCGCACAGCCGGTGTGGCGCCAGGCCGAGATCCACCAGCCCGGTGTGTGCAACGTTGTAATAGTGGGTGTCCAGCTCCACCCTGGGGTTGTCCAGGTACTCGATCTCGGCCGGCCCGGGGTAGCACTCGGCGATCGTCTTGGCGATCTCCTCCACCGACATCGCCTCGGTCATCTGGTTGAAGACCCGGAACTCGCCCGCCGCCGCGGGGTTCTCGCACGCCAGGCGGATACATTCCACCGTGTCCCGGATGTCGATCAGCCCGCGGGTCTGCCCGCCGGAGCCGTAGACGGTGAGCGGATGGCCGAGCACGGCCTGCACCACGAACCGGTTGAGCACGGTGCCGAAGATCGCGTCGTAGTCCAACCGGGTGGCCAACCGCGGGTCGGCGTCGGTGGCCGGGATCTGCTGGCCGTAGACGATGCCCTGGTTGAGGTCGGTGGCGCGCAACCCCCAGACCCGGCAGGCGAACTCGATGTTATGGCTGTCGTGCACTTTCGACAGGTGGTAGAAGGATCCGGGCCGTTTCGGGTAGAGCATCCGGTCAGTGCGCCCGTTGTGCTCGACGGTGAGCCAGCCCTCTTCGATGTCGATGTTCGGAGTGCCGTACTCGCCCATCGTGCCGAGCTTGACCAGGTGGATGTCGCGGTCGGTCTCGGCGATCGCGTACAGCAGGTTCAGCGTGCCGACCACGTTGTTGCGCTGGGTGTAAACGGCATGCGCCTGATCGATCATGGAGTACGGCGCGGAGCGCTGCTCCGCATAGTGCACCACCGCCTCGGGACGGAATCCTTGCAGCAACTCGCGGGTGAACGCGGCGTCGGTGATGTCACCGGAAAAGGTCTCGATGCGCTGACCCGACAGCTCCGACCAGGCCCGCACCCGCACCTGCAGCGGCTCGATCGGCACCAGGCTGTCGACGCCGAGCTCATGGTCGTAACCGCGGCGGGCGAAGTTGTCGGCCACCGCGACGGTGTGCCCCCGATCAGATAAGTGCACCGCAGTGGGCCACCCCAGATACCCATCCCCGCCCAGTACCAGCACCCGCATAGTGATCCCCTCGTGGTTAGGAGCTACCCGCGGCGGCCGGACCCGAAACGGGCCCCCGCGGTGCCGCCCCATGAACATAGAGTTGTCGACGATCGCGCGGTGCCACGTCGTGATGCCTTGGCTGGGGCAGCTCGTAGTGAACCGGTCGGGAATGATCGGCGTACTGGCGTTCGGCATTATAGATCTGGTGGAACTTCCACAGCATGCGGGCGAAGTTGGCCTGACCGTGCGCCAGGTGCCGGCCCACGATCCGCGCGGTCTTGACCAGGGCCGCCACCCCGAGGTGCTTGCGGTTGATCACCTCTTGGGTCTTCACCAGCTCACGGTAGAACTCCGCCAGCGGCAACCTCGTTGGCAACACGGCATGCTGGATGTCGAATAACCGGTAGTCCAGGGACGTCAGGGCGCGGGCCTCGGTGTGCCAGATCTCAGTTCCCGGGTACGGCGTCATCACCGACAGGTGCACGATCTCGGGGACCGCCAGGGCCCACTCGCGGATCTGCCGGAAGCGTTCGACGTCCCACTGCGGGTCGACGATGAGGTTGATCGCGACGGCCAGGCCGAGCTTACGGGCCACCTCGAGGGCGCGGAAGTTGTCATCAGGACTGACGCGCTTGCGGAACAGGTCCAGGCCCTCGGCGTCGAGTGCCTCCATGCCGAGGAACATGTATTTCAGCCCGAGCCGGCGCCAGCGTTGGAAGACCTCCTCGTTGCGCAGCAGCACATCAGCCCTGGTCTCCAGGTAGTACTGCTTGTGAATCTTGCGGCGCTCCAGCTCCGCCGCGATCGCGTCGCCGTGTTCGGGCCGGATGAATGCGACGTCATCGACGATGAACACGCCTGGTTCCTGCACGGCGGCGAGGTCGTCGACGGCCGCCTCCGGGGAAGCCCGCCGGTAGCTGCGGCCGTAAAATGTCCACGCCGAGCAGAACGAGCAGTCCCACGGGCAGCCGCGGGTGAACTCCACTGACGCGGCCGGGTCCAGTAGCCCGATGAAGTACCGCTTGCGGCGACGGAGCAGGTCACGGGCCGGCAGCGGGGTGTCGATGCTGTCCAGCATGCCGGGCGCGCCGGGACCGGTGCCGGTCAGCGTCACCGCACCGGGCACCTCGTGGGCTGCCCGGTCGGGCAGGGCCGCGAGCAGCAGGGGTGCTGCGACCTCCCCCTCGCCCCGCAGCACCGCGTCGATCGCGCCGGCGGCTTGGTCGAGGACGTGCTTGGCGATAAACGACACGGAGTGACCGCCGACGAACACATACGGGCTGGGTCGCAGCCGCTTCACCCGGTGCGAGAGATCGATCACCTCGGGAACGTTCGCGAGATAGTTCAGCCCGAACGCGACGGCGTCCGGCTTGAACCGGGCCAGCTCCCGGTCCAGCTCGGCGGTGGTGTGGGTCTGCAGGTCGACGATCCGGACCTGATGGCCCGCGTCCCGTGCAGCCGCAGCCACCCGCTCCAGCCCCAACGGCTCAAGCCGCAGAAACAGCTCCGAATACATCAACGCACTCGGATGCACGAACAGCACCCGCATAGTGGCCCCCTCGGGCTCGCCACGTGCACTATCAGACCAGCCGGGCACGTGCTGAGGAGCTACCCACCGGGGAAGGCGCACAAACGGGGGTGCGGGAGCGGGTCCCGATCGTCAGCCGCCGTAGGTGGCGCGATCCGCAAACCACACCGTGATCGGCGCCACGACGGTCAGCGTGAGGGCGCGCCGTGACCACCGGCGCTCGTTCAGGATCCGTTTATAACGGTTTCATCACCAAGCTATCCAAGGTAGGGTACGACTCGTATTCTATGGTTGCAGTGGGCGCAGGCGTGCCCGATCCCACCCGGGGGGTGTGAGCATGGAGAGCCCAGTAACAGCACCACCCTCGTCGGCTGGAGGCCACCCAGAGCACCGTGCTGGACACCCCAGGGCGCCCCGGTCAAAGCTCGCATCGAAGAACGGCCGAACCTCGATCTTGCTCATGGCATGAACATTATCGTCTACATCCACAAGGAAAGACCCCGCTGATCCGATCTGCGCGAGGAGAACAGGCTGTTCGGATCAACGAGGAAATTCATTGGATTGTCTTTCTGGGAGGGAAGTTCCTAGGGAGAGGAAGAAGGTGCAGAGATGAGGATCACGGAAGTCTTCAGGCTTAGCCGCGATAAGGACGGCGGCGGTGGCCATGGCTGGGGTCACGGCGGCGGCTGGGGCGACGGCTGGGGTCACGGCGGCCGCTGGGGCGGCGGCTGGGGTCACGGCGACGGCTGGGGCGGCGGCTGGGGCGGCGGCTGGGGCGGCTGGGGCCGCAACAGCAGCTGGGGCGGCTGGGGCTGCTAGTAACCCGCTCGCGAATGGTGGGCGGTGACCCGCACCTGTCGAAACTGCAGGGTGCGGGTCACCGCCCCATTCCAGGCCCTCACCGGTACCGGAGCCCGACCCGCGCTGAACGGAGCAGTGACATGAAAATCGTGTGCGTCGGTGCCGGACCCGCGGGGTTGTATTTCGCCATTTCGGCGAAGCTGCGCGACGCCGGCCACGACATCACCGTCATCGAACGCGATCCCGCCGGCGCGACCTACGGTTGGGGTGTCGTGTACTGGG
>JAODNG010000382.1 GCA_025465385.1 Pseudonocardiales bacterium | reverse complement strand
ATCGCCGTTTGTAGGGGGCGTCATGGGTCGCAGAGCTGATTTGCCCGGTGTCGCCGATCTACCCCGTCCTGGCAGCACCGCCGATCGTGATTGTCATGATTTACACGTTGACATGGACGCTTTTAATGCTTCCGTCGAGATCCGTGAACGTCCTGAGCTGGTCGGGCGGCCCGTGGTGGTGGCCGGCGGCAGCAACCCGGCCGGAAACCGCGGCGTCGTGCTCTCGGCGAGTTACCAGGCTCGGGCGTTCGGGGTTCGCTCGGCGATGCCCGTCGCGCACGCCCGCCGGCTATGCCCGCAAGCAGAGTTCATCCCGCCGCATTTTCCGCGCTATGCGGAGGTCTCTCGCGGGGTGATGGCGCTGTTTCGCGAGATCACTCCGTTGGTGGAGCCGCTGAGTCTGGACGAGGCTTTTCTCGACGTCGCAGGCTCGTTGCGCAGGCTGGGCATGAGGCCGGCCGGGATCGGGGAGTGGATCCGCGGCCAGGTCTATGACGCTCACCGGGTGACCTGCTCGGTGGGGGTCGGGCCGAGTAAGTTCATCGCCAAGCTCGCCTCCGGGCTGTCGAAGCCCGACGGGTTGCTCGTGGTGCCCGCCGACGGGGTGCTCGAGTTTCTGCATCCGTTGCCGGTGTCCGCGCTGTGGGGAGTCGGCGAGCGCACCGCTCAGGTGTTGCGCAAGCTGGGCTGCGCCACGGTGGCCGACGTGGCCATCGCGCCACTGCCCGCCTTGCGGCGTTCCCTGGGTGTGGTGTGCGCCCAACACCTACACGATCTCGCCAACGGCCGCGATGAGCGGCGGGTGGTGCCCGACATGCCGGAGAAATCTGTGGGCGCGGAGGAGACCTTCGCCCACGATGTGGTGGACCGAGCGGTGCTAAAGCGCGAGTTGCTGCGGCTGGTCGAGCGCTGCACCGCCGCGCTGCGCGGCCGCGACCTGCGCGGTCGTAGAATCGCGCTGAAGATCCGCTATCCCGACTTCACCACCGTCAGCCGATCTCGGACTCTGGCTGATCCAACCGACTCCGCGCACCGGGTGTTCGCGGTAGCCACCGAGTTGCTGGACGGTAACCTGCCCCCCGGGACGGCGGTACGGTTGTTGGGAGTGCGGGTGGAACTATTGGTCCGCGGGGCGGTGGCCGAGCAGCTCACCCTCGATGGCGACAGCGTCAGTGCATACTGGTCGGACGTAGAACGCGCGGCGGACGCTGCGCGGTCCCGGTTCGGCGGTGCTGCCGTGCGGCTGGCTACCCTGCTGGAGACACCAGGCATATCCGGCGGCGGGGACGAGCAGTCCCCTGAATCGGGTAACCAGATCGGCTAGTCCATATCGCCGCGGGCTCGTATCCTCGACGGTAGGAGCCGACGGTAGGCGAGCGGTCGCCACAGGTACTACCGTCGGGGCCGGACACCATATCGACAACCGGAGTGCCGGAGGAGGAGCGATGCCACTCTCCGAGCACGAGCAGCGTCTGCTCGACCAGATAGAGCGCGCGCTCTATGCAGAGGATCCCAAGTTCGCGTCGAATGTCCGGGGCGCCCGGATGCGCAGCCTTTCTCACCGCCGCCGGATCCAGGGAATCGCGCTCTTCTTGCTGGGACTGCTGCTCCTCGTCGCCGGTGTCGTGCTTCCCTTCCGCCCGATCGGAATTCCGGTCATCAGCGTCCTCGGCTTCTTGGTGATGTTTGCTGGTGCTGTCGTCGCGATCTTCTCTCGTCGTCATGCTGGTGATGGCCGGCGCGCGGGATCGGCGGGCCCATCGTCACCCGGGCAAGGTCGAAGCACTTTGGCCCAGCGGATGGAGCAGCGGTTCCGTCGCCGCTTCGAGGAGCATTAGCCCAGAAGGGGCGCTTCTAAGAGCGTTTGCGCAGTACCGAGCGCGGTAGCAGCCGGGCCATGCGGGTCGGTGGCGAGCACCGAGCCAGGCTGGCACGCACCGCGTCAAACGCAGGCCGCAGCTCACTGTCGAACGAGATGCCGGATCGGCTGGTGTTCGATGGGCCGTGACCGACGTTGGCATACCAGGATCTCTCCACCGCGGCGACCAAGTCGCGCAGGCCGGCTTGTCCCAGTTCGTCCAGGGCGTGCTCGTCGGCCAACCGCTGCGCTGTTGCCCGTACGCTCTCGCCGCCGCAGGGATCGACGCCGCGATCCACAGATTCGGCCAACACCTCGTCCCAGGCGGCTGAAATCGCCTGCGGGCCGCCGGCGTCGACCAGACGCAGCCGCCGCCGACGGCGGAGCTCGCGTATCCCCGACGGGGTGATCGCCGCTAGCAAACCGAGCAGCAGCAGCCCGGTCACACCTTGGCCGATCCTGGAGCTGGCGCCCGGGTCCACAGCGCGTCCGGGGTTGCCCGCGGGGGGACGTGGCGCCGTTGAGGGGGGCGCGTACGGCGCCGGCGTGGGGGTACCGGCTACCGGCGGCCCTGCCGGCGGCGCTGTGTTGCTCGATACGTCGGGGACAGTAGCCACATAACCTGGTATCACGGTGCGCCCGTCGGACAGCGGAGTCGCGTCGAACGGCAGCCACCCAGCGCCGGGGAACCACGCCTCCACCCACGCATGTGCGTCGTCGGTAGTGATCAACCGCGAGTCACCGGTGACGCTCCCGGGGGTGAAGCCGACCGCGACCCGGGCCGGCACGTGCAGCGTCCGCAACATGATCGCCATCGCCGATGCGAACTGCTCGCAATAGCCCCGGCGGCCAGTGAACAGGAAGTCCACCAGATCGTCCCCGCTGTTGCCCGGCGCGGTCCGCAGGTCGTAACGAAACCCGTTACGAGGCGCAGTGAACCACCGGTTGAGGGCGACGGTGGCCTCGAAGGCGGTACGGCTGCCCGCAGTGACCTGGGCAGCGAGCTGGGCAACCCGCTGGTCGACCCCACCGGTGTCGAGGTATCGCAGATTGACGGGCGTGCTTGCGACACCGGCCGCGGGAGCCAGTGCACCCAGCACCCGGGGATCCGGCTCCGGAAGCACCCCTAGCTCGGTGTACGCCGCCGCTCGCTGGCGGCGATCGGAGAAGACGGTGATCGCGGCGGGGTCGTACCTCCAATCCGGGGCAACGCCGCCTAGCGCCAGCGGGTAGCCGAACGACGGTAGCCAGCTGTCCACGTAGTTGATCGGCTCGATCTGCACCTGCAGGGTGGGCCCGGATACCGGGGCCGCCACGCCGGCGGGAAGTGGCAACCGCTCAGCGGTCTCGTCGTGCGCTGGTATCGCGCCGTCCAGCGGGCCGATCTGCCAGCCCAGACCAGGCGTGAACCGGCTCAGTGTCAGCGCCCGAAAGTAGGTCGGTTGTGCCAACCCCCGGACCCGGAACAGCGGCACGGCATCTCCGGCGGACAGCTGCCCGCGCAGCGAAGTAAAGGGATTCAACCCGATCCCGCCCAGCGGCCGGCCACTTGCGGCACCGGTGTGAATCGACCGGCCGGTGCCCACTGCCGTCACCGTAGCTCCGACGACCAGGGCCACCAGCATGGCACTGCCAGCCACCGCCACCGCGGCAGCGGGTACGGCAACGATGTTGCTACCAGAGCCGGCGGACCGTCCCCACGCTGGTTGCCGGCGCCGGCTGTCGACGGCGAGCAGCAGCGCATAGCCCACGGCACTGAGCGTGAAGCTCCACCAGGGCAGCATCCGGTCCGACACCGCGGCCGGCACGGTGACCACGCACAACAACACGAGCCCCGCGCAGGCGGGTGCGCCGGCTGAGACCACCAAGGCGTGCACCGCGATGGCCACCAGCCCGATGGCGAGCACCACCAGGCAGAGCAGCTCAGTGCTCTGTGCCATCGGGGGCACCCCGACCCGGATCTGTTGGGCGGCTCCATCGAACAAGGTCCATAGCTGCTCCGCCGAGGATGGCCCCGGTAGCACGGCGAGCCACCCTCCGGAGGTGAATACCGCAGTGACGAGTCCTACCAACGCGGCTAGCTGGCCGGCCGCGACAACGATCGGTGGCATCCGTAGCCAGTGCAGCGCCACGCCGGCAGCTACCACGACGGCAATCGTGAGCACCACAAAGCCCCACCAGCGCGAGCCCGCGAGCACTCCCGTCAACGATGTCGCGGCGAGCGCGACGGCCACCCCGGCGGTCGTGGCGGGCACTACTCCAGTGCGCAACTCGCTCACCGCGGCGCCGCCAGCTTGCTGCGGGAACTGCTGCACAGCTGGTCCCATACCGAAGCCGGCGACTGCTCCGGGCTGGCCACCGCGACCGACCAGCCCGCCGCAACGAGCAGGCGGGCAGCCTGCGCCGGATCCGCTCCGATCGGATCAGATGAGGCGCTATCCCAGGCTGCGACGTCCAGCAGCACGGCGTGGCTGCGCCTACCGCGTGGGCGATGCGCGAGCAGCTGCTCGATGGCCACCGGCCCGAGGGCGCCGAGCACCGCCACCACGTCCTGCCGGCCGGCCATCGCGGGGCCGCTGGCCAGATCGGGCTGGTCGGTCGCGCGCAGCGCGGCGAGGGCGTCGAGCGCGGTGTCGATGGTGTGGTCGGTCTGATCGGCGGCACCAGCCAACACCAGCCCGTCGGCAGTGACCAGCCGCGCCTGCTGAGCGTGCCGCCGCAGATGCACATACACGCTGGCGGCGAGCGTCACCGCATATTCCAGGCTTGAGGCAGGTCCGCCGCCGCGGTGCGCCGCCGCCCGGTGGTCCAGCAGCACGGTGGCACGGCCGCGCTCCGGCCACTCCTCAACCCGGACCATCAGCTCGTCTCGTCGGGCTGTCGTGCGCCAGTGCACCTTGCGTAAGTCGTCACCATGCCGGTAACTGCGTACTACCACTTCGTCCTGGCCCGGGCCGAAGCCCATCCGGCCCCCTGCCGCCTCGCTGGTACCCAGCCCACCGCCAGCGGGCAACCCGGTCAGCGACACCACAGCGGGGATCACGACCAGCCTGCTGTGCCCGGCGAGCGTGGGACCGTACTGCGCAAGGTCGAGTGGATCAGTGATCCGCGCGATCAGCGGGCCCAGCGAGTGCACCCCGCGCTGTACCGGGTGTAGCGGATAGCTCAGCTGTACCGCACCGTTGCGCGGCGGATGCGCGACTACGGCGCGGCAGCTGCCGCCCAGTGCGTCGGGTACCACATCCTCGACCAGCAGCTGGGAACACAGCCGCCCGGTCCCGCGCAGGGTCAGACGCACTTGACAATCGCCGCCGACCGTGATCCGAGAAGGCACCACGTCTCGGTCGGCCCGCAGCCTGTGCCGCGTATACCCCACGACGACGCTGGCTGACAGCGGAAGCATCATCGCGAACGCCGCCAACCGGAGCAGGTCGCGTTCGTCGACCAGCACCGCGCACAGCGCCGCGGCGAGCCCGGCGGCGAGCAGGCACCAACCGCGCGTGGTCAAACCGGCGAACTGCCGGGGCACCTAGGTCACCCGGGGCGAGCGGCGCCACACCACCGCGCCGTTGCGCTCGGCGCGCTTCTCGGGGTGCATTTCTGGGCGTTGTCCGGTCCGGTCCGGGACGCTGCCGTCGAGGCTGACCGGCGGTGGTCCGGTGGGCGCTTGGGGTACCGGCACTGCCGCCAGCACATCGCGCACCACGTCCTCCTGCGAGATCTGGTCCACCTGCGCCTGAGCGGTGAGTACCAGCCGGTGGGACAGCACCGGCTGCGCCATAATCTGCACGTCGTCGGGTACCACGAAATCCCGGCCGGCCAGTGCAGCGGCCGCCCGGCTAGCCCGCATTAGCTGCAGCGTGGCGCGCGGCGATGCGCCTAGCCGAAGCTCGGGCAACCGTCGGGTTGCACTCACCACCTCCACCACGTAGCGACGCAGGTCAGCCGACACGTGAATCAGCCGAACCGCTTGGCACAAGGTCCCCACCTCGGCGGCGGTGGACACCGGCTCCAGGGCGGCGAACGGATCAGTGGCTGCATGCTCGTCGACCATCGCAAGCTCGGCGGCAAGATCGGGATAGCCCAGTGAGATCCGGGCGGTGAACCGGTCACGCTGGGCTTCGGGTAGCGGGTAGGTGCCTTCCATCTCCACCGGGTTCTGGGTCGCAATCACCATGAACGGCCCGGTGAGCGGGTAGCTGTGCCCGTCTACGGTGACTTGACGCTCTTCCATGCACTCCAACAGCGCTGATTGCGTCTTGGGAGAGGCCCGGTTGATCTCATCGCCGACCACAACGTTGGCGAAAACCGGGCCGGGTCGGAAGTCGAAATCGCCGGTGCTGCGATTGAAGACTGAGACCCCGGTGATGTCGCTGGGCAGCAGGTCCGGGGTGAACTGGATCCGGGTGACCGTGCAGTCGATCGACCGGGCCAACGCCTTGGCCAGCGACGTCTTGCCCACCCCTGGCACGTCCTCGACCAGCAGGTGGCCTTCGGCAAGCAGGGTGATCATTGCGGTCCGGACCGCGTCGGGCTTGCCGACCAGGATCCGCTCGATGTTGCCCACGATCCGCCGCGCAACGGTGTGCACGTCGGCGACCGGCGGCGAACTTAGACCTCGGCTGCTCATGACTTGATCCTGACCATCGTCGCTGGTCGCTGGTGTACCGGGGGCCGGTCCACGTCGGCGCTGCGTCGAGTGTGTCAAACCGTGACTGGATGACCACGCTGCGGGAGGGTTTTTCACGTCGTGTCGATTCTCTGGAGCTTCCGACCAAACGCGCGGGCGCCACCACCATGATCGTGAAGGGGAAGAATGAACAGCGCTGACCGCGGTTGTCCCCATTCCTGATCATAAGTAGCACTGCGCAGACGGGCCCCGGGCACGGCAGGGAGATCCGGTCACACTTCCGCCAGGCGGTGGCTTCTCCCACTTCGCCCCACCTGCTGTGCCACCGACCGCGTCGACCCGTCCGCGAGTGCGCCCGAAGGCC
>JAODNG010000314.1 GCA_025465385.1 Pseudonocardiales bacterium | reverse complement strand
TCCGCATCCAGAGCACGGCACCCTCTCGACGGTCCCGTCATCGGCTCGCTCAGGTCGGTCAACGAGGCGAACTAGCAGCAGCTTTGGCTCCGTAGCTGTACGAGCGGTAGCCTCCGCAGCGGAGGATTCGCCTAGTGGCCTATGGCGCACGATTGGAAATCGTGTTGGGTGTTAAAACCCTCGCGGGTTCAAATCCCGCATCCTCCGCCACCTACCAGGTACGAACACCGTCCACCATGATCGCGCGCGATCCTGCAGGCATTCAGACGCCCGACACATCTCGCGGCAGTTGCTACCCGTTGGGCATCCATGCTTGTACCTCATGTCGACGTCCGATCAGCGTAGTTCTCGGTGCGACGACGAGCCGCGCACCGTTGCGTACCGTCGCGGCGGCGGTGAAGTTTGCGGAGCCGGCTTCCCAGGTCGCCCGGTTGGCCGCGGCGCTGCGAGACAAGCGGCCTTCAGCGGGCGTGGGGTGAAAAGCAACGCGGAAATCCGCTCAGGCCGCTGAATGCGCAGCGGATCCGTTGCTGGGCAGGTGCACCGTAAGCCAGAGATTAAGTCGGTGAGGATCTGCTCGCGCTGGGGCTCGTTGAACACTTCGTGGCAAAGGCCCGGATACCGGCGCAGAGTCTTGTCCGCCGAGGACACCGCCTCGTGCACCATCACGGATCCGGCCAGCGGGCAAATCCGGTCATCGGTGCCGTGCAAAACCAGCAGCGGCACGGACAGTCGCGGCCGTGCACCGGGCAGGCGTTGCGTCACCGCGAGTATCTCGGCTCCGGTCCGAGCCCTGATCCTGCCCCGGTACACCAAAGTTCGGCCGCTGGCACCGCCACAACAAGCCGTAGTAGTGGCGTCCGTGCCCGCCGTCGCTGTCAAGAGTCTGGATGGCGATCGGGCGATCGTGCTGGTATTCCTCGATCAGCAGGCACATCAGGGCGGCGAAGGCAACCCGTTGCGCGCCACCGACCGGCTGTCCATCACGGCGCAGCGGGTCGATGGCAGCTGGAAGATTGCCGACACGGAGTCATTCTGATCGGTACTCGGGAGGGCCCATGAGCGCGGGCGTCGAGGTGGTGGTGGAGGGGCTGGCGAAGTCGTTCGATCGGTCTGTCATCTGGTCTGACGTCACCCTCACCCTGCCAGCGGGCGAGATCAGCGTGCTACTGGGGCCGTCCGGCACCGGGAAGTCGGTATTTCTCAAAAGTTTGATCGGGTTGCTCAAACCGGAACGCGGCTCGATTCTCATTCACGACACCGATCTGGTGCACTGCAGCGAGCGCAGGCTGTATGAGATACGCAAGCTGTTCGGGGTGTTGTTCCAGGACGGCGCGTTGTTCGGTTCGATGAACCTCTACGACAACGTCGCTTTCCCGCTGCGCGAGCACACCCGCAAGTCCGAGCGGGAGATTCGCGCGATCGTTGGCGAGAAGATGGAGATGGTCGGGCTGACCGGCGACGAGCGCAAGTTGCCTGGTCAGATCTCCGGGGGAATGCGCAAGCGTGCAGGCCTGGCCCGCGCGCTGGTGCTCGACCCGGAAATCGTGCTGTTTGACGAGCCCGACTCGGGGCTGGATCCGGTCCGTACCGCGTACCTGAACCAGCTCATCGTGGACCTCAACGCGCAGACCGACGCCACGTTTCTGATCGTCACCCACGACATCAACACCGCCAGCACCCTGCCGGACAACATCGGCATGCTCTACCGCAAGCGGCTGGCCGCCTTCGGGCCCCGCGAGGTGTTGCTGACCAGTACAGAGCCGGCGGTCGCGCAATTCCTCACCGGCCGCCGTCAAGGTCCGATCGGGATGTCGGAGGAGAAGGACGCCGCTCAGGCTCAGCGCGAGCTGGCCGAAATCCACGGCGAGATGGCGGGGCTACCCCAGCTCAGACCCCAGCTCACCCCCTCGCCTGGGCAACCCAGGCGTAAGGCCGTGTCCCGCCGGATGGATCGCATCATGGGCATGCTGCACACCCTGCCCAGCGCCGCCCAGGACGCTATCCGGGACAGCCTGCCCGACGCCCATCGGCGCTGGTACCCGGGGCGCGGTGGCCACGGGGAGACCGAGGTGCCATGACGAGCGGGTTCCCGGGTCGGGGCGCGCTTGTGCAGACCGGTCGGCTGTTCGCGCTCGGCGTGGACGTGGCGCGGCGTCTGTTCCAGCGCCCGTTCCAGGCGCGCGAGTTCATCGGACAGGCCTGGTTCATCACCAAGGTCTCCGCGCTGCCCACCGCCCTGTTCACCATCCCGTTCGGCGCAACCATCGCCCTGCTGCTTGCTGAGCTGGCTCGGCAGTTCGGTGCTCAGTCCCAGACCGGTGCGGGCAGCGTGCTGGCGATCGTCCAACAGGCAGCGCCGATCGTCACCGCATTGCTCATCGCCGGCGCCGGCGGCGCAGCGGTCTGCGCAGACCTTGGGGCGCGCACCATCCGCGAGGAGATCGACGCGCTGGAAGTGCTCGGCATCTCACCGATCCAGCGCCTGGTGGTGCCCCGGGTGCTGGCGATGATCCTGGTTGCGGTGGTGCTCAACGGGCTGGCCACGGTGGTAGGAATCGCCGGCGGCTACTACTTCAATGTCGTGGTCCAGGGCGGCACCCCCGGGGCCTACATCGCCAGCTTCAACACCATTGCGCAGGTCTCCGACATCTGGATCAGCGAGCTCAAGGCGGCACTGTTCGGGCTGTCCGCGGGGATCGTCGCGGCCTACCGGGGGCTCAACCCACCACCGGGACCCAAGGGAGTGGGGGAGGCCGTCAACCAATCCGTGGTGATCTCCTTCGTGCTGGTGTTCCTGATCGACTTCGTGGTCACCGCCACCTACCTGCAAATCGTTCCACTGAAGGGGGGCTGAGACAGTTGACGTCGACGCCTCACCCCCGGCCGAGCCGGCAATCGAACCACCGCCGGCTGAGCCGGCAATTAGGCCACCGGCTGCGGCGGGCCGCGCAAGCTCCGCTGGACAAGCTCGATGACTTCGGCGACCAGCTGTCGCTTTACGGCCGGGCGATCGGCTGGATGCCGCGGGCCCTGCGGCGCTACCGCAAGGAGATCGCCCGGCTGCTGGCCGAGGTCAGTTTCGGCTCGGGCGCTTTGATCGTCATCCTTGGCACTGCCGGCGTGATGGCGGCATTGTCGTTGTTCGTTGGCAGCCTCGTGGGCTTGCAAGGCTTCCGTGCCTTGAACGCCGCGGGTACTGAGGCACTGACCGGGTTACTCACCGCCTACTTCAACACCCGCGACATCGCCCCGCTGGTCGCTTCGATAGCGCTGATCAGCACGCTCGGGGCGGGCTACACCGCGGAGCTCGGCGCGATGCGGATCTCCGAGGAGATCGACGCGCTCGAGGCGATGAGCGTGCCCAGCGTGCCGTACCTGATCACCACCCGAGTGATCGCCGGATTCATCGCGGTCATCCCGATGTACACCATTGGGCTGGCGATGTCCTACGGGGCATCGCGGCTGAACGTCACGTTGGTCAGTGGGTTGCCCGGCGGCACCTACGACCACTACTTCTCGCTGTTCCTGCCGGTCAGCGACGTCCTGTGGTCTTACGTGAAGGTGCTGACGTTCGCCTTCGTGATCATCTTGGTGTGTTGCCACTACGGCTACCGGGCCAGCGGTGGGCCGGCCGGGGTGGGCATCGCGGTGGGACGCGCGGTGCGGGCCTGCATCGTGATCGTCGCCGTCATGGACTTCTTCCTCACATTGGTCATCTTCGGCACGTTCACGTCGGTGCGGGTGGCCGGATGACCAGTGCGGTGATCCGGCGCAGGGTCCAAGGCGTGGCCTTCCTGGCCGTGGTCATCTCCTTGATCGGGCTATCGATCGCGAAGTATTCGGGTGCCTTCTCCGATGGGGTACCGGTGACACTTCGCGTCGACCACACCGGTCTCCAGCTGGACAAGCACTCAGACGTCAAGGTCCGCGGGCTGATCGTTGGCGAGGTCACCGACCTCAGTTCGTCGGGCGCCGCCGCCACCGTGGCGCTGCGACTCAAACCCGAGATGGTGCACCTGATCCCGGACAACGTCAGCGCGCGGCTGCTGCCCAAGACGCTATTCGGGGAGAAGTACGTCGCACTGATCCTTCCCCCGCACCCGTCCGGGCGGCCGCTGTCGGCGGGCGATGTCATCGCGCAGGACCGCAGCCAGCCGGCTCGCGAGCTGGATGCGGCCTTGGACAGCTTGCTGCCGCTGCTCCAGGATGTCGCGCCGCAGGATCTGGCCAGCACGCTGGGCGCGATCTCCGGCGCATTGCGCGGTCGCGGTCACCAACTCGGCGACACCCTGGTCCGGGCGCAGCAACTGGTCAGCGGACTGAACCCGGCGCTGCCGCAACTGCAGGAGGACATCACCCGCACCGCTGATCTGGCCGATACCTACACCCGAGCCGCGCCCGACCTGCTCGCTGCACTGGGGGATCTGTCCAGCACCACCCAGACCGTCGCCGATCAGCAGCAGAACCTAGCGCAGTTGTGGACCTCGGTCACCGGCGTATCGGAGAATCTTCGGGGTTTCCTGCAGGACAATCGGGATAATCTCATCGCGCTGGCCGCCGACAGCAGGCCCACCTTGGAGTCGCTCGCCAGGTACGCCCCGGAGTACCCCTGCCTGCTGCATCAGATCGCTGGGCTGGTGCCGCAGCTGGACCGGGCCTTCGGAGTGGGCACTCACCAGCCTGGGTTGCACATCTACCTGGAGGTCACCAACAACCGCGGCAAGTACCTGCCGGGGGTGGACGAGCCTCGATACGAAGAGGACCGCGGCCCGCGCTGCTACCCCGTGCTCGACGGCACGAAGTTCCCGGAGTACCCGGGCGGCCCGGTACACGACGGCTCGACGTCGCCCCCGATCGGCCGCGGGGATCCTTCGCCGGGCGTGGGACCGGTCAGTACCCCACCGCAGGTAGCGATGGGACTGCCGAATTCCTCGGCCGAGCAGCAGTTCCTCTCGGCGCTGCTGACCTCGGCCGACGGCGCGCAGGGTGCCGAGACGCCCAGCTGGACAAGCTTCCTGCTGGGCCCGTTGCTGCGCGGTACGGAGGTGACGCTGCGGTGAGGGGGGTGTTCGCGCCACTGACCAAGCTGATCGTGTTCACCGCCGTCATCGCGCTGGCCACCGGCCTGGTCGCGCTCACCATCGCCAACGTCACGCTGACCGCCACCACCAGCTACCTGGCCCGGTTCACCGATGTCAGTGGCCTGCTGGTGGGTGACGACGTGCGCATCGCCGGGGTCCGGGTGGGCTCGGTGGATTCCATTAAGCTGGTCGATCGACGGGTCGCACAGGTGGGCTTCAGCGTGGACGCGAGGCAGCACGTGCCAGCGTCGGTGACCGCCTCGGTGCTGTACCGCAACCTGCTCGGGCAGCGTTACCTCGCCTTGGCGCGGGCTCCCGGGCCGGTCGGTCAGACCCTGCCTGCCGGCGGGCTGATCCCGATCGACCACACCACGCCACCGCTGAACCTCACCGTGCTGTTCAACGGTTTCAAGCCGCTGTTGGTAGGGCTGGACCCGGCGCAGCTCAACCGGTTGTCCTGGGAGATCGTGCAGGTGCTGCAGGGTGAAGGCGGCACCGTGCAAAGCCTGCTGGCCAGCACAGCCTCGCTGACCAGGGACATCGCCGACCGGGACCGGGTAGTCGGTGAGCTGATCGCGAACCTCAACGCCGTCCTGGACACGGTCAATGGCCGCGACGAGCAGCTGTCGGCGTTGATCCTGCAACTCCAGCGGCTGGTCTCTGGACTGGCCGCCGACCGGGAACCGATCGGGCAGGCGATCGTCTCGATCGACCAGCTGGCAGGCACCACCGCCGGCCTGCTCAGCGACGCCCGGCCGCCATTGCGCGACGACATCGCCGGGTTGGGTGCGCTGTCGACCAACCTCGCGGACAGCGGCCAGGTGATCGACGGGGTGTTGCGGTTCCTGCCGGAGAAACTCACCAAACTCAGCCGGGCCGGCAGTTACGGGTCTTGGTTCAACTTCTATCTCTGCGGCGTCGAAGGGACTGTCACCGTCCCGATCGCCAACGCGCCGTTGGTCGTGCCGCTGACCACGCCACCGCCCGCCGCGCGGTGCTCGCAGTGACGTTGTCGCGCCCGCGCCACCCGATCGCGATCGGGATCGCCGGCCTGGTCATCTTCGCGCTGGTAGCCACCGCCGCGTACAACGCGGATCGCCTGCCCATTATCGGTGGCGGCACCATCTACACCGCGCAGTTCGGCGACGCGGCCGGGCTACAGGCGGGCGACCCGGTCTACATCGCCGGGGTCGAGGTCGGCCGGGTGACCGCCGTGAAGCTGGCCGGCGACCGGGTGCGAGCTTCCTTGCGCGTCCGCAACGCCTGGCTCGGTGACCAGACCAACGCCGCCATCGAGATCAAGAGCCTGCTGGGCGCGAGGTCAGTGAGCCTCGACCCGCGGGGGCAGCGCGCCCTGGACCCCCGCACACCCATCCCGCTGGCTCGCACCGCGTCGCCCTACGACGTCGTCGAGGCGCTAAGTGGGCTGTCCGGCACGCTCCAGCAGACCGACACCGCCCAACTGGCGCAGAGCCTGCAGACGCTGGCTGACACCTTCCGCGCCACCCCCGCCGATGTCCGGGGCACCCTGAACGGGCTGTCCCGGCTCTCGGAGACCATCGCCGGACGCGACCAGCAGATCCACCACCTGCTGGCTGGCACCGAGGCGCTGACCGGGGTGCTGGCCGGCCGCAACGCCGAATTCGAGCGGCTGCTCGCCGATGGCAACCTGCTACTCGCCGAGGTCCGGCGCCGCCGGGAGGCGATCAGCGCCCTGCTGACCGACGTCCAGGCGCTGTCGGTGCAGCTGCGCGGCCTGGTCGCGGACAACAGCGCGCAGCTGCGCCCGGCGCTGCAGCAGCTCGACCGGGTCGCCGCGGTGCTGCAACGAAATCAGCTCAACCTCGACCGGGGGCTAGCGCTCGAGCCAGTTTTCATCCGGCTGTTCACCAACACGCTGGGCAACGGGCGGTGGTTCGACAACTACATCTGCGGGCTGTTGCCGCCACCGACCGCGCTGGGTCCGCTCACCATTAACGAGCGGGGGTGCTGAGTATGCCCCGCTGGCTGGGCCGGGTGGTCGCGACTGGCTGCGTGCTCGGGGTACTGGTGGCCGCCGCGGTGTGGTGGCTGGCGCCGCGCCCCGGGCGCACCATCACCGCATACGTGCGCTCCGCGGTCGCGGTGTATCCGGACAACCCGGTCTTGGTCCTCGGCGTGCCGGTCGGCCAGATCACCACGGTGGCGCCGCAAGGCCGCCAGGTCAAGGTTGTGATGCGGATCGACGACTCCGTTACCGTGCCAGCTGGCGCTTCGGCCGTGGTCGTGGAGCCCAGCCTGGTCGCCGGCCGCAGCGTCCAGCTGACCCCCGCCTACACCGGGGGACCCGCCATGCCCGACGGCGGCGTCATCCCGGTGGAGCGCACCGCGGTCCCGCTCGGCATCGATGACCTGAGCCGAGCTGCCAACGACCTCGCCGCCACGCTCGGCCCTACCGGCGCCAACCGGAACGGGGCACTCTCGGACGTACTCGACGTTGGCGCCGCCAACCTGCAAGGTAACGGGCAGGCGATCAACGACACGATCGGCAACGTGACAGCGCTGTCCGAGACGCTGGCTGGGTCACGAAAGCAGCTGTTCGCCACCGTCACCCAGCTGCAGTCCTTCGTGTCCACCCTGGCCGCCAACGACGCGCAGGTGCGGCAATTCACCACCCAACTCGCCGACGTGTCGAACTTCCTGGCCGCTGAGCGCGGTGACCTCGGAGCGGCGCTACGGGAGCTGTCCCTCGCGCTGGGCGAGGTCGCCGCCTTCGTGCAGGACAACCGGGCGGTGCTGAAGTCGAACGTGGACCGGCTCACCGAGGTGACCGCTGTTCTGGTGCGGCAACGGGAAGCGTTGGGCCAGATTCTCGACCTCGCGCCCACCGCGCTGAGCAACCTGAACAACGCCTACAACGCCTCGTCCGGCACCCTGGACACCCGCCTGAACATCGAGGAGCTGCGGGCCCCACCGATCCTGCTTGTTTGTGAACTGCTGCGGCGCAGCACTCCGCGGCTGGTGCCGGCCACCCTGGCGCGGACCTGCGCAGCGCTGGAGCCCCAGCTCACCGGGGCTGTGCCGCTGCCCACGGCGGCCCAGGTAATCACCGCGTTACAGGCCGGGCGACCGCCGCCGCTGCCGCTGCTCGCGCTACCCAGTGTTCCTATGGACGGGGTGCCCGGGGGCCGCCGATGAACCGGTGCACCGCGATGCTGCTCAGTGCGTCGATCCTGGCCCTGGCCGGATGTGGCGTACTGCAAGGCGGGCTGCAGAACGTGCCCTTGCCCGGCGGCGCGGACACCGGAACAGCTCCTTACCACGTCACTGCGGAGTTCTCCGATGTGCTGGAGTTGGTGCCGCAGTCACTGGTGAAGGTCAATGACGTGTCGGTCGGAGCGGTCCGGACGATCCGGCTCGCCCCGGACACCTGGCGTGCGATCGTCACGATGGAGGTGAACCGCAGCGTCGCGCTGCCCGCCAACGCGGTCGCCCGGGTGCGCACCACCAGCCTGCTGGGCGAGAAGTTCGTCGAGCTGGCCGCACCCGCCGGCGAGCCATCACGGGGTCGGCTGGCCGACGGTGCGGTCATCCCGCTGGCCCGCACCAGCCGGGCCACCGACGTCGAGGAGGTGCTCGGAGCGCTATCGTTGTTGCTCAACGGGGGTGGCGTCGACCAGATCCGGACCATCGCCACCGAGCTGAACGCAGCGCTGTCGGGGCACGAGCCGCAACTACGGGCGCTGCTGGCCGACCTGAACACGCTGGTGTCCGGCTTGGACGCGCGTAAAGCGGAGATCAATCGCGCGTTGGATGCGCTCAACCGGCTATCGGCCACCTTGGCCCAGCAGCGCGGGCAGATCGCCACCGCACTCGACGGGCTACCCCCGGGACTGCAGGTGTTGGCCGATCAGCGCACCCAGCTCACCGGCACGCTGCAGGCCCTGGACCGGCTGTCGGTGGTCGCGACCGACACGATCAACCGTAGCCACGACGACCTGGTCGCCGACCTCCGTCTGTTGCGTCCCACATTGGCGCAGCTGGCCGCCGCGGGCGCCGACCTGCCCAACGCGCTGGAACTGATCGCTACTTACCCGTTCACCGATGGCGCCGCCCGCGAGGCCTTCCAAGGCGACTACTCCAACCTGTACGTCAGGGCCGATCTGAACCTCGGCACGGTGCTGGACAACCTGTCATCCTCCGGGCAGCCGCTGATGGGGGTGCCCCCGCCGCTCGGGCAGCTGCTCGCCCCTGGCCGGCCGCCGCTCGGACCGCTACTCGAGGGCCTGTCAGGAGTGGTGCCCCCACCGCCGTCCGCCTCGGGTGGCCCAGTTGGAGATTCAGCTGCGGACCCGGGTGGCATGAGCGCGCTGCTTGCTCCGCTGCTGCGACCTGTGCTGCCGGGAGCACCGGCATGATCACCACGAGAGTGCGGTTGCAGCTGCTGGCGTTCGTGATCGTCACCGTGCTCGGGGTGGGTTATGTCAGCGTCCGTTACCTCGGCGCGGGCGCGCTGTTCGGGGCCGGTCCCTATCCGGTCACCCTGCAGCTCAACGATTCCGGCGGGATCTTCACCGGCGCGGACGTCACCTACCGCGGCGTCAGCGTCGGACGGGTCGGGCCGTTGCGGCTGACCAGCCAGGGCATCGATGCCCAACTGGAGATCGAGCCGGACGCCCCGCCCATCCCGGCCGACCTGGACGCCGTGGTGAGCAACCTGTCTGTGATCGGCGAGCAGTTCGTCGACCTGCGGCCAGCACGCGGGAACGGCCCGACGCTGCGCGCTGGGTCGGTGATCCCGGCAGCCCGGACCAGCACGCCGGTTCCGGTCGGTGACCTCATCGCCCACCTGGACACCTTCCTGCGGTCAGTGCCACTGAATTCCCTAAGCACCGTGGTGCACGAACTGGGCACTGCCTTCACCGGCACCGGAACCGATCTTCAGGTCCTGCTGGACAGCACCGATGCGTTCACTCGCGACGCCATCGCCGCCTTGCCGCAGACGGTGACGCTGATCAGAGACGGGCGGGTGGTGCTGCAGACGCAGAACGAGCAGTCCAGCGCGATCATCTCGTTCAGCCGGGACCTCGCGCTGCTCGCAGCCCAACTGCGCTCCTCCGATCCTGACCTGCGCAGGCTGATCGCCACCGCGCCCCAGTTCGCCGACCAGACCAGCGGGTTGCTCCGGGAAAGCGGCACCCAGATCGGTCAACTGCTGGCTGACCTGCTGACGGTCTCCCGGGTCACGCTGCCCCGCCAGGCCGCGCTGCGTCACCTGCTGTCGGTCTACCCTGTGGTCACCGGCGGAACCGACTCCTCCGTGGTGCCCGACGACGGCTTCGTCCACCTCGGGCTGGCACTTAACTTGTTCGACCCGTACGCCTGCGTGCGCGGCTACCAGGGCACCATCAGACGATCCGGGACGGACACCACGCCGATTCCGGCCAACCGCGATGCTTTCTGCGCGGAACCGCCAGGCAGTTCGACGGACGTCCGGGGCGCGCAGAACGTGCCGCGCGCCGGCACCCCGGCTGCAGTGTTGCCAGGGGGATC
The DNA here is from genome assembly GCA_025465385.1 of Pseudonocardiales bacterium. Lineage (GTDB taxonomy): Bacteria > Actinomycetota > Actinomycetes > Mycobacteriales > Pseudonocardiaceae. The sequence goes on along the minus strand of JAODNG010000314.1, from coordinate 879 downwards.
CACCGGCGCGCAGGTCAGCAGCCTCGCGTCGATCTTGGAGGGCGGCAGCGGAGGGTCGCGGTGAGTCACCCAGCGTGATGTCTCTATCTTGGCCAATCATGACCAGCGCCGCTGCCGCCCGTTCTGTTCTGGGCGATTCGCAACGCCGGGTCACCGTCGGGATCGCAGTGCTCGCGACCCTTGCCGTGGGCACTGCCGGCTGGTTCGGGGTGTCATGGCACCGGGCGGCTCACGACGGATCCCTCGCGTCGGGCGTCGCCCGGGACACCGTCCTGCAGGATGCCCAGCAGGCGGCGATCAACCTCAATACGCTGGACTACCGGCGCGTTCAGGACGGGTTGACGCTGTGGGAGCAGTCAGCGACCGGTTCGCTGCTCGATGAGGTGCGGGCCAACCGGTCTACCTACGCGCAGGTCATCGCCGACTCGAAAACTGCGACCACCGCAGGGACCCTCGACGGCGCAGTCGCCGAGCTCGACGAGCGCGCCGGTACCGCGCGGGTGCTCGTCGGGGTGGACGTGACGGCTGTCCACGACGGCGGGCAGGCAAGCTGCGTACGCCGGCGCTTCCAGCTTCAGATGCAGCGAGCCGGCTCCGTCTGGAAGGTCGACAAGCTGGCGCCGGTCGGCGCGGCGAACCCGGTTCCTGGAGCGTGCCCCTCGGTCAAGGCAGCGTCATCAGAACCTGGGCCGCCAGAACCTGGGCCGCCAGAACCTGGGCCGCCAGAACCTGGGCCACCGAGATAGGAGGGCGATTGTGCCGGTACAGCGTTCGCGCCCGGCCCGCCGCCGGCCACGGGTCGGCGGCTGGCGACATCTCACCGATCGCTCCGGCGACCTCCACCAGCGCGGAGACCGACTCGGGGCGATCGCAGTGAAC
>JAODNG010000257.1 GCA_025465385.1 Pseudonocardiales bacterium | reverse complement strand
TTTCCAGTACTCGTCGTAAGTCGGATGGCGGATCGCGTCGAAGAAGTACGGCGCCACACTCGGATCCTCTGGGTGAAGCGGTGGGAAGGTGGCGTAGGGCCGGTAGTGCTCCCAGCTCGCCGCGTTGCGCGCCGCCTCGGTTAACTCGGCGACTATCTTCGGGTTGCCGCGCTGGCGCGCCGCGCTGAGCGCGATCGTGTCCATCATCCACGGTTCGATGAACGCCAGCCGGAACGCGCCATCCTCATAGGTCCAGTTCTGGTAGTAGTCCGATGGAGTGTTCGCCGGCACGATCGTGACGAGATGCGGCGGCGTACGGATCGCGGCCAGCCACTGGGTGGCGCCCACATAGGACGTGCCGTACATGCCGACTTTGCCGTTCGAGCCTGGCAGTGCCGCAGCCCACTCCACGGTGTCGTAGCCGTCGTCGGCGTCGTTCGCGTACTCATAGAACGTGCCGCCGGAGGCGCCCTGGCCGCGGATGTCCTGCACCACGACCAGGTAACAGTGCGACGCGAACCAGGCCGGGGTCTGGTACCGGGACGGCTGTACGTCTGCGCTGGCTTTGCCGTACTGGGTCCGCATCAAGATCACCGGCACGGCCTCGTGTGCCGTAGGCCGGTAGACGTCGGCTTTGAGCACCGTTCCATCACGCATTCGCGCCGGCACGTCAGCCTGTTTGGTTACCTGGCACGGCCCCGTTCCGGTGCTCGGCGGCCAGCCCATGGCACGGCTGGAACTCGAGCACGCCAGCAGACCCGCTACCAGAGCGAATCCGGCAACGGTCTTCCCCGCACGCCGCACTGATCTGCAGACCAGCTTCACCACAGATCGACCCCCCGGCGTCGGCAATCACGCAACCAGCCGACGACCCGAACCGTCAAGTGCCGGCGCGGTGCTGCCGCTGACCAGCAGGTCGACGCTGTAGACCCGGCCGAGCAAATGGCGGGGGATCAGCCGGGCCGTCGGGTACGGGCGACGACCGCCAGGACCGGGCCGATCACCGCGATTGTGGATCGAACGCAGCTGGGATGCACCCGAACGTGGGCAGCGGCTGGCGCACCCGCAGGCCGGGAGTGCGAGCGCCATCCGGGTACCCTCGCGGACCATGCAATACACCGCAGCGGCACCGGAGATCACCGCGGACCGGGGACTGTCATCCCGGAGCTGGTCGCGGGCGTTCGGTGATCTGCGGGCTGGGTGGCAGCAGCGCCGGCTGTGGGGGCATCTGGGCTGGCAGGACATCAGGCAGGGCTACCGGCGGTCGGTGATCGGACCGCTGTGGATCACGATCAGCCTGGGAGTCCAGGCGCTGGGCATGGGACTGCTCTATGCGGCACTGTTCGGTCAACCGATCGCCTTCTTCCTGCCCTACCTGGCCGTCGGGCTCATCATCTGGCAGTTCATGGCCAGCTGCATCAACGAGGGTGCCGAGGTCTTCATCCGCAATGAGGGCCTGATCAAACACCTGCCCGCACCGCTGAGCGTGCATGTCTTCCGGCTGGTCTGGCGTCAACTGCTGTTCTTCGGGCATAACGTGCTGGTCTGGGTGGCTCTGGTACTGATCTTCCGGACGCACCTGGGATGGGGCAGCCTGATGGCGTTTCCGGCACTGGCGGTGATCGTGCTCAACGGCGCCTGGGTGGCGGTCCTGATCGGGATCATCGCGACCCGTTACCGTGACATCCCGCCCGTGACCACCAGCGTCGTCACTCTGATGTTCTTCATGACGCCGATCGTCTGGAACTATCAGGACCTGATCAGCAAGGGCGGTCCGGGAGCGGAGCGGGCCCGGCTGGCCGAGCTCAACCCGTTCCTGCACTTCGTCGAGATCTTGCGGCGTCCGATGATCGGTCAGTCCTTCGAACCCCGGCACTGGGTGGTGACCTTGGCCATCACTGTGGTGGGGTGGGCAGCAGCGCTGCTGATCCTGCGCAACTACCGGGCCCGAGTCTCCTACTGGGTATGATCAGGACTGGGTGTTAAACGATAATGGTCTCAATCGATGTGCGCGGTGCCTGCGTCAACTTCCCGATCTTCGACGCGAAGACCCGGTCGTTGAAGAAGGCCTTGCTGGGCACCGTGGGGCGGGCCGGCGGCAAGATCGGGATGGACGCCAAGGTGCCGGTCATCGAGGCGCTGCGGGACATCACCCTGTCGCTGCGCCACGGCGATCGGGTCGGTCTGATCGGGCACAACGGGGCGGGCAAGTCCACCCTGCTGCGGCTGCTGTCCGGTATCTACGAGCCGACCATGGGCGTCTCCCGGATCGTCGGGAAGGTCGCCCCGGTGTTCGACCTGGGCGTCGGCATGGATCCGGAGATCTCCGGCTATGAGAACATCATCATCCGCGGACTGTTCCTGGGGATGACCCGCAAGCAGATGGAAGCTCGCACTGAGGAGATCGCCGAGTTCAGCGAACTCGGCGACTACCTGTCGATGCCGCTACGCACCTACTCCACCGGCATGCGGGTCCGGCTTGCGCTGGGCGTGGTGACCAGCATCGACCCAGAGATCCTGCTGCTCGACGAGGGCATCGGCGCGGTGGACGCGGCGTTTCTGGAGAAGGCGCGAGAGCGGCTCACCGCGCTGGTCGAGCGATCCGGGATTCTGGTGTTCGCCTCGCACTCCGACGAGTTCCTCATCGAGCTGTGCAGCTCCGGGTTGTGGCTCGACCACGGACAGATCCGGGAACAGGGTGACCTGCGCGAGGTGCTGTCCCACTACAAGGGCAAAGACCCCTACGAGAACCTCAGCCCAGAAGCCCTCTCCCGCGTCGCGGAAGCAACCCGATGACCACCTGCTCGCGGGGCACCAGATGAGTCTCGTGGTCACCGTGGTGGTGACGCGGCACCGGCGGGAGTTGCTGGGGAAGTCGTTGGCCGTGATCGCGGCGCAGACCCGGGCGCCCGACCATCTGATAGTGGTGGACAACGGGCCCGACGACCCGGCCCACGACGTCGTAGCGGACTGCCCGATCCCGTCCACCTACCTGCCCTCGCTGCGCAACCTGGGTGGCGCGGGCGGGTTCGCGTTGGGGATCCTGCACGCCCTGGCCCTGGGCGCGGACTGGGTGTGGTTGGCAGACGACGACGGCTGCCCGGCCGACGTCCGGGTGCTGCAGACCCTGCTGGAGGAGGCCAAGCGCCGGGACCTCGCGGTGATCTCCCCAGTGGTGGTCAACATCGACGACCCGGAACGGTTGGCGTTCCCGCTGCGCCGGGGACTGACTTGGAAGCGCCGCCGCAGCGAACTGGGCACCGACTTCCTGCCCGGCATCGCGAGCTTCTTCAACGGCGCACTGTTCAGCGCCGACGCGCTGGACGTCGTCGGGGTACCGGACTACCGGCTGTTCGTTCGGGGCGACGAGGTGGAGCTGCACCGCCGGGTGGTCCGCTCCGGACTCCGCTTCGGCACGACGTTGCGGGCCTCCTACGCCCACCCTGACGGCTCAGCGGAGTTCAAGCCGATGCTGCGCGGGCACTTCCACGCCCAGGATCCCACCGACGAGATCAAGCGCTACTACACCTATCGCAACCGCGGCTACCTGCTGTCGCAGCCCGGCATGCGACGAATCGGAATGCTCGAAGTGTTCCGATTCGGGCTGTATTTCCTGGGCACCAAACGGGACCCGCGAGCTTTCCGGCAGTGGCTCAAGCTGCTTCGGCAAGGACGCGCGGAGCGCTTCTACCGGCACTAAGCTCAAGCGCTCGAGCGTAACGTTCTGGTCAATGTAGAGGGACGGGGCGTATGGGGCTAGTCCCGTTGGGCTAGCCTCCTGGCGTGCTGACCTCCGGGCACATCGAGATCTCGCGCCGCCGCTCGAATACTGGCGGCGACGCTACCGAGCCGACCGCCGACACTGGCACCAAAGGCAAGCGCGGCCCCCGGCTGCTCCGGTTCGCCGCGGCATTGTTCGGCCTGCTCGGCGCACTGCTCGCCATCGCTGTGCCGCTGCTGCCGGTGATCCAGGACACCACCGTGATCACCTGGCCACGCCCGGGAGACCTCTCCCCGGTCAACGCGCCGCTGATCACGTACCAGCCGCAGAACATGACCGCCACGATCCCGTGCGCGGCGGCCGTGTCGTTGGATGCGCGGTCGCCGCAGCCGGCTTCGCTGCTCGCCACCACCCCTCCCGGGTCAACCGACGGTGCCGCGGTCGGAATGGTGCTGCAGGTCGAGGCCGGGAAGTTGACGCTGATCAGCCGGGGGCAGGCGCTGGGCAACGTGCTATTGAGCAGCATCCCGCCGTCTCCACGGCAGTGCATGATCCAGGTTTCCTCGGACGCCCGCGGTACCACGGCGTCGGCTGGCGCCACCCGGTTCGTCAAGGTCGACCAGGATGTCCGGCCGCAGGTGACCGGCATCTACTCGGCTCTGATCGAGCAGCGCGACCCGGTACGGGGACTGGTGGTGCAGGTCACTGCGGACACCCGGTTCCAATCCGTCCCGCACCCGATCAAGCTCGCTGCGATTGCGGCCGCGGTGCTGGCCGTGCTGATCAGTCTGGTCCTGATGCACCGGCTGGACCGCCGGATCGGGCGCCGGGCTCCTCGAGTACTGCCCTCGGGCTGGTGGCGCCCCACCGGTCGGGACGCCGTGGTGCTTGCGGTGCTCGCCGTGTGGGTGGTCATCGGCGGGATCACCTCCGACGACGGCTACATCCTGACGATGATCCGCACTCGCGCGGAGATGGGTTACACCGGCAACTACTACCGGTGGTTCAACGCCCCCGAGGCGCCCTTCAGCTGGCCCTACGAGCTGTATGCGCTGTGGTCTCAGATCAGCACGGTGCCACCGTGGCTGCGGCTGCCCTCCTTCGCGATGGGTGGGGTGAGCTGGATGCTGATCAGCCGTGAGGTGATGCCCCGGCTGGGCCGGGAGGTCCGCCGCAGCGCCGCCGCCGGATGGGCCGCCGCCGCGGTATTCCTCGCCTTCTGGCTGCCCTACAACAACGG
>JAODNG010000251.1 GCA_025465385.1 Pseudonocardiales bacterium | reverse complement strand
CCGAGTTCGCGCACCCGGCCCTGTTCTACCGCGGCACCGCAGAGTATCTCGAAGGCACGGTGGCGTTCATTCGCGCGGGTCTGGCCGCTGACGAACCTGTGGCGCTCGCCGTGCCGGGTCCCAACCTGCGGCTCATCCTCACGGAACTGGGCACCGACGCCGACCGCGTCCGGCTGCTCGACATGACGCGAGCCGGGCGTAACCCAGGGCGGATCATCCCCAATGTGCTGCGCGCTTTCGCCGATTCACATCCACGCGGGCGGGTGCGGATCATCGGCGAACACCCGTGGACCGGACGCATCGCGAAGGAGTATCCGGCCTGCGCCCAGCACGAAACCTTGATCAGCATCGCGCTCGCCGGTCGCCCCGTCACCATGCTGTGCCCCTATGACGCCGAGAGGGTGGGCCCTCGGACTCTGGCCGACGCCGAAGCCAACCACCCAAGGGTGATAGACGCCAGCGGCGAGCGGCCCAGTACCGGCTTCGCACCCGAACGCGGCAACCCAGACGGCCACCAACTGTGCAGGCCACCGGCGGGGCCGGGTTTCACCTTCGATGCCACCAATCAGGCGCTTGCCGGGCAGTTCGCCTGCGATCACGCCGTCCGGCTGGGCTTGAGCGGTGATCAGTCAGAACTCAAGCTGATCGTCGGTGAGCTGGTGGCCCGCGCCCTCGTGCATGGCGCGGGGACGGGCGCGCTGCGTATCTGGGCGCAGCGCGGCTACCTGGTATGCGAAGTACGGCACTCCGGGCACATCAACGATCCGCTCGCCGACCGACCGCTGGCGGACCCCCGGCGACCAGATGGCCGCGGCCTGCTTCTGGTCCACCATCTGTCCGACCTCGTCGAGCAGCACGCCTGCCCGCAGGGCACCACCACCCGGGTGTATCTGAAGCTTCCCAGCGCCAATGAGCCACTGAAGGAACCGGCTCCTGCGCCGCCCCGCGCTCGACCTCCCGCGCCGCCCGTAGCGCCGACGCCGTTGCCATGGCAAACCTATGAGGCCCTGCACGCCGCTGAGCGCTTCGGACGGTATCTCCCGCAGGACGCCACCGCCGACGTCGTACGGCCCACCGCTACGAGCACCGAACGGCGCCCGGCCGAACCGGTGCTCGAGGCCTTGACCGCGGTGGAGGCCCTCGCCCGGGTGGTAGACCGGTGGCGGGCCAGGCTCGTGCGGTTGGCTCGGACGCGTGGTGCGCCGTGGACCGACATCGGCCAATCCTTGGGAGTGAGCAAGCAGGCCGCTCACGAGCGGTACGGGCGGGCGCGCAGCCGTCCTACCAAGCGGTCCGGTCAGGTGGGCCCATTGCCGCCACCGGTCCAGGGCACCTGATCGACCAGACTTCTTACCGGACCAGTCCGCTCTTACCAAGTCCAGTGGCCCACTTATCAGGTCCAGTCCCTCTTACCAAATCCAATCGGAGTGCAATTCAGCGGACCACGAATGCGGGTAAGTCTGATCGATCATGAAGGCCATTCCGACACCGCGGGCCAGGTAGACGCTTCGTTCGAGCTTGCGAGTGATCGGCTCGCCTGGGTTGCCATTGTTGTCCGACCAGGATTCCCACTGCCGTATGCAGGTTCGTGTCCCGAGATAGGCGTTGCTGCACGAACTCGGCGGTGACCACACCTGGGAATGGAAGAAGTCCACGGCCTTGCCGCTGAACTGCTCGGTGATAGTGCCCCACGCCTGAAGGCAGTACGCTTGTGCCGGAATGTTCCACTGCACGTAGTGTTGGCGGGCGCCGTCTGACGGCAGCGGAGTCATGTTCCGGCACGAGGTGTCGCCGATCAACTCCCGGTTCACCCGCTGTACGTAGTACTTTCCGAAGCTGCGCCACCCGTCGAGCACGACCCAGTCGCCGGAATGAATGAAATGCTCGGCGCTGTCGGGTGGCCACTTCGACGGGTCACCCCATAGCACTTCGGACTCGTCGCCGTGCGGTGTCCAGGACCACTGCCCGGCCAGACTTCCGCCGGAGTAGAACTGCCCTGCATGGCGCTGGCTCATCATCGAGTATTCGCCGTAGTCCTCTGCCGGCGCAGCGGTGGCGACTGGCTCGAGCGCGCACAGCAGCAAGGTCAACACCGCGAAAGGGAGCCAACTCCTTACTCTGCGTCGCACTCTTGACTCCCTACTGCGCGACAGCGTGATGATCTATCGCTTCCATCGCGAGATGGTGACTATATGTTACTATGCGCACTGCAACTACACAACTACGCAACGTCACTCCTGCCGCTTCGACGTGGTGAGCTGGACGAAACCGACATCTTCGGCGAGAACGTCGATTCTGTCGAGTTCACGACCAGACGCGAAGGTGGTGCATGGGCGCGCTAGGGGTTACGTAGCAGCGACCTGAACTTCAAGCCCAGCCACGGCTTGCGACCCCAGGCTATGAGCTGACCCTTGGCGATCGCGTTCCACTGGTTCTGGCGCTGCCAGAACACCATGAAGAACGCGGGGGGATCGGCCGAAATGTGGCAGTCGACCCGGCGGGCGGACGGCTCTTCGACCGTGAGCGATCCATCGTCGAAAATGTAGTTGAGCCGGTCGTGCCCCCGGAGCCGGATGTCGTAGGTGGCCTGGAGCCCGGCCGCCTCGGCACGGTTAACAAAAACCCGAGGGTCGGCCGTCTGTATCACCGGAACGAAGAACTGCCGCACCACCATGGCCGTGTGGGCCGGCTCGATCCGCCACTTGCGCCCGGCGGCATGGGCGATGTCGTAACCGTGCATGACCGTCTCGTTCAGCAGGTGGCCAGTCAGGGCTGACAGGGGCACCGTGGTGCCTTCGATCAGCCACGGGCGGGGCTCATCAGGAGAGTGCCCCGCACACTCGCCGAGGTACTCCTGCGCCCGCTCCTCGATGCGGTCAGCCAGGACAGCGAGACTGCGCTCCGGGTCGGATCTCACCGCGAGGGTGGTTGAGTCGGCGTGGTCCCACATGTCCCGGATCCATGAGTCGCCAGCGACGCCGGCCATGCCGGGCACCACTGCGTGGATCCGGGAGAGGTCCCGCCTCGCCAGGCCGGGCACCACCATCCAGGCCTGCGAGAGATGCATGGCGACCTCAGCGATGTTCCACTGGCCCACTGCAGGAATTTCCGGCTCACTGATGGACCGCATCAAGGTCGTCACCCGCCGGACCTCATCGCGGAGTGCGTTCTGGCTCTGCTGCCACTGGGCTACCGATGCGCTTGCGACCATGTCAACCCCTTGATTCGTCAGTCAGCGTGGGTTGGCGCAGCGGTGACTGTAGTGACGAATCGGTCCATGCGCACCGCTAAATGACGAATCCGTCGATCGACGGACGGCAGAAGTGTCGCGACCGCCTCGGAGTGCGCTCGGTAGCCATCGCTCAGGTAGCCATGCGGGCGCGTGGCGGATACGGCGACGCGACCTACTCCGATTGGAGCCAGGGTACCTACGTCGCGCCGCAGCAGCTACCGCCTAGTTCTAGTTCGCGGCGGTAGCGCGGTGGCGTCCGCCGTGCGAGATCGAAGCGCGCGCGCAGGCTCGCATGGCGCTGGCCAGATCATGATGGATGTCCAAGACCTCACCGAGGGCACTGATGTCAGGCCTGTTGATCGTGGAGCGCTGATCCACCACGACCGCGAGGTGGCCCGTGATGTCATACCGGTCGAGCGCCTCGAAGACGACTTCCAGTCCGATTGAGTCGAGCACGGCCACTGCGGACAGGTCGATCACGACGTGAGGATGGCCATCGTGTACCGCTTCGATGAGTCTGTCGACCAGGGTCGGAGCTGTAACAAGATCCACACTGCCGGTTACTCGGCACACAGTCGTGTCCGGTTGAGGACAGCTCAAGGTTGCGATGACCATGGGCGCATCGAGCGGAGGTGCTGGTGTGAGAGCCTCAAGTTGGTCGGGCACTACTGATGTCATAGGTCGACTCCTCCCCCCCGGGTACTACAGCCGAGATCCGACCGTACACGCTGCGCAATCACGGTCAACTGTCGCGTCAGGCATGCCTGACCCCGAAAAGGAGCTTTGTCCGGAAAGACCTTTATGAGCATTTTACGGTGCTACTTCCCTGGTGGTGTAAACTTAGCGCACATGCCTGAATACGGTCTGTAGCCGGGTGAGCGGAGTGGATCTATGGATCCAAGACTCGACATAGCTGTTCATCATCACGGGCGGGTGGTGGTGATCCACCCGCGCGGGCTACTTACCGTGCGCACCGCAACGGATCTGCGCTCTGTACTGGTGCGGGAACTGGTCGATCACGGACGGGTCATCGTCGATCTTGACGGGTTCCGGCTGACCCGAGAGTCGTGTGTGACGGTTTTCCCTGCAGTACTGACCCAATGCGGCGGCTGGCCGTCCGCGAAGGTCGCGCTGTGCCGGCCTGACCCGACGATGGCTCAGGCGTTGGCTGCACGTCAGGTGTCCGCGTTGGTTCCGGTGTATCACCTCAGGCTCGAGGCCGAGGCCGCGATTGATGAACGGCCAACAGTGGTGCGGACGCGGGTCCAGCTGCCTTGTGACGCCGGGGCGCCGGCCATGAGCCGCCGATTGGTCCGCGAGATGTGTCCGAAATGGCAGGTCGACGACGGGGTGGAGGACACTGCCGAATTCGTGGTCAGCGAGTTGGTATCCAATGCCGTGGAACACGCCTGCACTGGCGTCGGGCTGACGCTGGAGCGTGGTCCGCGCGGGCTGCGGATAGCTGTGCGGGACGCCTCGCCGGTCGGTTTCCCGGGCCCGGTGAAGCGCTCGACCGACCCGCTGGGCCGGGTCCGTGGTCGGGGTCTTGAACTGGTACGGAGCCTTACCAAGGCCTGGGGCGTCGATGTCCAGCCAGATGGCAACACCGTATGGGCGGAGATAGCTGGGTAGGCGATTGTCACGCGTCGGCTGCTAACCGCGCGCGCTGTTCCTCGAGGTTCCATCCCTTTGGCGTTGGCCATGCAAGCGCCATCTCCGCGAGTCGTTCGGCGAGAATATTTGTGATCGCCCAATTGCGATACCACTTGTGGTCGGCCGGTACGATATACCATGGTGCGCTCTCGGTATTGCACTTCTGTAGTGCATCTGAATACGCCTGCTGGTAATCGTCCCAATAGGCGCGCTCATCCACGTCGGCGGGATCATATTTCCAGTGCTTCGTCGGATCGTCGAGCCGAGCCAGCAGGCGCCTCGCTTGCTGCTCCTTGGAGATGTGCAGGAAGCACTTCACGATTGCGCATGAGGCGGCCAACTTCTCCTCAAAGCGGTTGATGACGTCGTAGCGGCACGACCATCGATCAGCTGGCACCAGGTCATGGACCCGGACCACGACCACGTCCTCATAGTGCGAACGGTCGAATACGCCGACGATGCCGGGCGGCGGCAGGCGCCGTTTGACTCGCCACAGGAAGTGGTGCTCAAGCTCCTCGACTGTCGGCCGTTTGAATGCGTGATATCGCACGCCCATCGGGTTCATCAGACCCAGGACGTGCTTCACCGTGCCGCCCTTGCCTGCAGTGTCCATGCCCTGCAACACGAGCAGCAGATTCCGCCGGCCAGCAGTATCCCCTTCGGCGTGTCCCTCGGCGTAGAGCTGCTCTTGCAAGTCCGCCAAGCGCGGCGCAAGGTGGCGTATCGCCGCTTTGCCGTCGGCCTTACCCGATCCGGTGAATCCCGGAGTCGTCCCCGTAGCGATAGCACCCAGATCCACCAGACCGGTGGGCACGCGCAGCAGATCGCTCACTCGTGGTGGGATCGCGTCCGCGAGCTGGTCTGTGCGCGTCATCTTCAGGTTGGCCACAGACGAAGGCTCCCAGGCTGCCTGAGTGACCGGCAACGGCAGCGCGCGGCTCGCCACGCGCAGCGTGCCCCCGATTGGCGGTGATCGGGCCGGGTGATTACCGTGACTGCGTCAGCCCTGTCGACACACCGGAGACCATGACTGCCCCGCATTCGCCGCCGACCACCCCAGACGACACCAAACGCAAATCCGACCTCAACACGGCCCACGTTGCCGCAGCTGCCCTCGCCGCAGTGACCGCCGCCGTAATCGGCTCAAAGCTCGGCGCCGACGGTACCCTCATCGGGGCAGCCGGAGCCAGCGTGATCACTACGGTCGGTACCGCCGTCTACCAGTCGTCGTTGGAGCGCAGCCGAACGAGGGTCCGCACCCTCGCCCAGCGCGCTCGGCCGTCGGCGGCCACCCAACACGAGGCCGAGTCCACTCATCGCTCCAGACGGTCCGTTTCGCTGCGCTGGGGGGCGGTGATCGTCGGAGCGCTCGGCGCTTTTCTGCTGGCCATGATCGTCATCACCGGCTTCGAGTGGGCCAACGGCCAGACCGTAGGCGGTAACGGCAACGGGACCACGATCGGCCGGGTGATCAACGATCAGCCCGCTCCGCCGACGCCGGCCACCCCACCTAGCCCGGACACACCCACGTCCGACAGTCCCACCCCTACTTCCACCCCGACGCCCACCGAGACGCCCACCGAGACGCCCACGCAGACTCCCCAGGCCCCCCACGGGCTGCTGCCCGGGATCCTCGGCCCCTCCAGCCCGACAACGTCCGACGGTAATGAGCCGTCCCCAACCGCGACGTCCAACCCGTCCCCGCCCTAAGTGACGCCAACTCCGTCGCTGATATCGCCCGGGCTTCCGGCGGCGGCTGAGGTGGCCGCCGCGCTACTACGACCACGT
>JAODNG010000221.1 GCA_025465385.1 Pseudonocardiales bacterium | reverse complement strand
GCCTTCGCCTGGCGGGCTGCCGCGATGTTCTGGTTGAGCTGTCGGACGACATTGGAGTTGTATCGGTAAAGGGTGAGCTCCCACTCCTCGTTCGGGTCGCGGAACTCATGCCAGCCGTGTGCCGGCCAGTCATAGCCCTTGCCCCCGGATCCAGGGAAGCGCTCCGGTTCCGGTCGGTCCGAGCCCCACGCCTTCAGGACTGTCCAGTCCAGCGGGTAGCCGCCCCGGCCATCGGAGAACCCGTAGAGCCAGCCTTGGCTGAGATAATGTCTCGGGTCGGGCTGGACCTCGACGGTGACGTCTTCATAGTGCGTCTGCTTGCGCTTCTGCGGGATGTAGTAGTTGTACCGGCGCGCGGTCGAGTCCGGGAATACCTTGGCTCCGGCTTCAGCGTCAGTAAAGACGGGCTTCGGTACGCTGCGTTCTTGCGCGGTTGTCATCAGTCTTTCCTCCTCCTCACTTCTCGCCGGCGTCACCGGTCGTGGTGAACTTGTCGTAGTAAATGTGTTTATCGGGCACCCCGAGGACGGTGAGCAGCGGCATCGCCGCCTCGACCATCGGTGGCGGCCCGCACACATAGGCGTGCGCGCCCTTGAGGTCGCTCTCGAACCGCTGCACCACGTCGGTGATCAGGCCTACCTCGCCGTCCCAGGCGTCTTCCTGGGTGGGTTCGGACAGCGCTGGTACGAACCGGAAGCCGGGCAGTGACTCCTCGAGCGCGCGCAGCTCCTTTTCGAAACAGAGGTCACGGCGGCGCCGTGCGCCGTAGTAATACGTGGCTTTGCGCTGGATGCCACGCTCGGACATCGAGCGCAGCAGCGACAGGATCGGCGCCATTCCGGCCCCGCCGCCGATGAAAACCAGATCGGCGTCGTGGCCCTCCCGCAGGGTGAACACGCCGAAGGGACCCGTGAGATTCAGCGTGTCCCCCACGGCCAGCCGGGTATCGAGGAAATGTGAGAACAGCCCGTCCGGATAGATCTTGATGACGAACTCAAGCTGGCCGCTATCCCGGCAGGAGGTGTTGGCCATCGAGAACGACCGGGTGGCGTCGGTGCCAGGCACGGCGATGTCGACATATTGCCCCGGGAAGAACTTGATTTCCCGCGGCTCCACCAACCGGATTACGAGGTGCCGCATGTCGTGGGTGACCGGCTCGTTGGAGACAACCTCGGCCACCGCCTGCTGAATCGGTAGCCCTGATCGGATCATCTCCTCGTCGAAGTTCAGCAGCTCGATGGTGAGGTCCTCATACGGGTGCGCCCGGCACAGCAGCGTGAAGCCTTCCTCCTTTTCGTAGTCCGGCAGCGCGAACGTCGAATACCGATCGAGCTCGATGTCGTCGCCATCGAGGATGAATGACTTGCACGAGGAGCACTGACCCTCCTTGCATCCGTGCATCAGCATGATGCCCTGCTGAAACGCGGCATGCAGGATCGTCTCGTCTTCCCCGACCTCGATCTCGATACCGACCGGCTCGAAGCGAACGACATGCTTGTCAGCCATGACTTCCTCACGCATGTGCGGCCCATCCGGAAATGAATAGGACCTGCCGACAGGAGAGGAGTGCCCGAGATTGAGTCTCGGGCCCTCCTTCCCCGATCGATTGCCGACTACTGCTCAGGAATCCGCAGGCGCCGGCCGGCCGGCGGGGCCACCACGTATGTAGTTCGCGTGGAAGGCGTCCCGCTCCTGCGGCGTCATCTCATTGAGCAGCACGTTCGGGCTCTGCAGCGGTGGGCAACGCCGCAGGTGGTCCAGGGTCCACATCTTCTTGGGATCCAGGTTCAGATGGGGCTGCGCGACCAAGGTGTTGCCGTCGTCACGCACATAACCCATGTCCGATACCACGTCGGCCCAGTTCCAGCCGTGGTAGAGCGTCTCCCACTCACGCTTGCCGATCAGCTGGCCCATGTTCGGGGTTTCCCGGCCTTGGTAGGTCGGCCGGAAGGCCGTTGTGTCGGTCCAGCGGCATTCCTCGTGGCAGTAGGTGCGCCACTGCCCGTTGACCTCGGCCATGACCATGTCCTCGCTGACCAGGCATGGAACCATGCAAGTCCAGCAGCGGTGCGGGTATACATAGTCGACATCTTCAAGCACGATCGGGTTGTGCCCGTTCGGCATGGACAGCCGGTTGTAGTTCTCCCACCACTTGCCGTACCTGTCGTACCAGCCCGGGTATTTGTACTCGAACCACTCGAAGTCCTTATCGGTCATCGGGTCGATCCGCCAGTAGTTCGCCAACCAGCCGGTGGCGAAGAACTGGGCCACCTCGTGGACATACCCCTTGTTCCAGATCTGGTTCCAGGCTTCCTCGATGTGGTCGTGCGGGATCACCAGGCCGTACTTTTCCAATGGGACGAGATAGCTGCGGTAATAGTCGTCATAGATCCACCGCCGCCACATCTCGGCGTAGCTCTCCCGATCCTTGCGCCGGTCCTTGGTGCCGTACTCGATGAACGTACCGATGGCTGCGTCCACCACCCGGTGGTTGTTCCACCAGGCGTAACGAAGGTCACGCTCGAGTAGCTGGTGGTTACCCTCGTCGGCCAACGCCATCAGAAGCGTGGCGTAGCCATTGCTGATGTGCCGGGACTCATCGGACTGCACCGAGTGGAATACCGTCGGCAGCAGGTAGTCACCATTCGCGGCAGCCTCGGCGGGCATGGCCACGAACAGTGTGTTGGTGAACGCGGTCTCGGCTACGATCGTCAGATAGATACTCGCTGCGGTGATGGCATCGCCGGTAATGAATCCCTCCGCGAACTGCCGGCCGATCGTGCCGCAGTAGTCGTTCTGGAAGTTGCGCAGGCTCGAGTTGAACCCGGCCGGGTCGATGTAGTTGTTCATGTACAGGCGCTTGAGATTCTGCTGGATCGTCGAGTGCCTGACCTCATCGATCATCTGGATTGCCTGACCGTTGTGCAACTCCGGGTTGGGCACCGTCCGGAACAACAGCGGCATCGCCCGGGCGGCCGAGATCTCGGGCAACGGGATGATACTCAGGAAGAGTTTCTGCCATTCCATCCAGCGTTCCTGCACCTGGCGGAACATATTGCCGCGAATCGCGCCGTCGGAGGCTCCGTAAACTCGGTGATCTTTTTCTTCCTGCATAGGGAAATATGATCTCAGGACCTGCTTGAGCGGGTCCTTCTTCTGCGCCTTGCTGAAGGTGTAGTCGGTGCCGTAGTGCTTC
Organism: Pseudonocardiales bacterium; assembly: GCA_025465385.1. GTDB lineage: Bacteria > Actinomycetota > Actinomycetes > Mycobacteriales > Pseudonocardiaceae. The sequence goes on along the minus strand of JAODNG010000221.1, from coordinate 8,101 downwards.
ACCGGCTCGTGGTACAACGGCTCCCAGGCAAGCTCCTGGATCTTCTGGTGAGCCTTTGCCACACTCTGGCGACTCATTGTCACTCCTTACCCGGGCTAGCAGGTCGGCTAAGACCCTCCGACCACAATCTCGGGCGTCTCAGCCTTGATCAAGTTTGCGGCACCTGCGCTTCATCTCGCTGCGTCTACAGGAAGTTCGCGCGGCGCCAAAGCTCCGTGGTCCCGATCACACCCGGTGTAGGGAGGTATCGCGGTCTCAACTTGAGACAGTCTGAACGTCTCCCACTGGCTACCGTTCACTTGACCAGAGGGCTAGCGTCGGGTGAGTCGCCACCACGGCGATGTTGTTCGGCGCGAACAAACCGAGAGGGAGCTCCAAGGAGGCAACGCCCCTTGGCTGACGTACGCCTACCACCAGCCGACGGCCCGACCGCAGCCGGCAGGCACCGGAACACGCGGATCGGCGGCGCGCTGGCGCATGCCCGTGAGCTGTTTCTGACCTCGGAGCCGGTCCGACCGGGAGTGGTCAGGGACAGCATCCTGGCGTCGTGGAGGCGATCCCGGGAGTGCAAGGTGGCCGTCGACAACCTTGAGCTGCCCTTCGATCCCAACCTCGACCGCAAGTCGCGGCTCACCCATAGCGCGGACGCGGTGATCAGCTCCGCATGTGTGAAGTACGCCGGTGAACCGATCAGCGTCATCCTGACCGATGCCGCGGGAGTGGTCCTGGATCGCCGCACCGGCGACTCCCGGTTGCAGCAGAAGCTGGACGACGTGTGGCTGGCGCCGGGATTCAGCTACGCCGAGCAGTTCGCCGGGACCAACGGAATCGGCACCACGCTGGAGGGCCGTGGACCCGCGCATGTATTCGGGCACGAGCACTACGTCGAGCACCTGGAGGACCTGGCCTGCGCGGGCGCACCGATCCGCCATCCGACCACTGGCAAGCTGCTCGGGATCCTGGACCTGACCTGCTGGCGACACGACGCGAACCCGGCGATGATCGCGACGGCCGCCAGCATCGCCGAGCAGATCGAGGAGGCGCTGCTGGCGCAGGTCGGCCGCCGAGAGCTGGCACTGTTGCACGACTACCTGCTGGCCTGCCGCCGCAACCGGGGCTCCATCCTCGCGATCAGCACCGACCTGGTGATGATGAACGACAGGGCCCGCGAACTCATCGATCCGCTGGACCAGGTGGCGTTGCTCGAGCAGTCCAGAGCGGCTCTGGCCGGCGGCAAGATCCGGGTGTTCACCACCTCGCTGCCTAGCGGTGCGATCGCACGGGTGCACTGCAAGCCGAGCTGGAGCGACTCAACGACGATCGGCGGCGTCGTGCAGGTGCAGATGCTCGCCACCGAGTCGGTGATCCGCTCGACGGACGGCGGGTCACCCACCCGCGCTCACGCAATGCCCGGTGTGGTCGGCACAAGCATGATGTGGGTGAAGTGCTGCCAGGAGGTTGAGGCACACCTGCGGTCCGGCGGCTGGCTGGATCTGGAGGGTGAGGCCGGGGTCGGCAAACTGACGGTGGCGCATGGCGCGCATCTGGCGCTCACTCCGGGCGCGCACCTGCGGGTGCTGGACGCCGACGACTGCGCAGACCGCAGTGGTTGGCTCGGCGCGGTAGCCAACGAGCTCGCTGCCAGGGCGGGCACGCTCATCCTGCGCCACGTCGACCGGCTGCCCGCGGAGGTTCTTCGAGGGCTGACCGAGCTGCTCGAGGAGACCCAGCGTAGTACCGGTCATCCGGGAAGTTGGGTAGTGGCGACCCGTAGCAGCGACGCACCCAGCAGCGATGAGTTGGACGGCCTGATCGGCTGCTTCCCGTCCTCTGTGCAGGTCCCGCCGTTGCGGCACCACATTGAAGACCTCCCTGAGCTCGTCCACCTGTTCATTGCTCAGCTGACCCGGGGTGCCCATCTGACGTGCTCTCCTGAGGCGATGCGGCTACTCATGCGCAACCAATGGCCGGGCAACGTCGAGCAGCTGCGTGGGATGCTGCTCAAGGTCGTGGCACATCGGCGAACTGGGGTGATCAAGCTGGCGGACCTGCCAGCCGATGCGATGGCGACCACCCGGCGGGTGCTCAGCCCGCTGGAGTCCATCGAGCGGGACGCGGTCGTCGAGACCCTGATCAACACGGCCGGCAACTGCGCCCAGGCGGCTCACCACCTCGGAATGTCACGCGCCACCATTTACCGCAAGATTCGGTACTACGGCATTAATGTGCCGCGGATGCGGACGCCCCAGCGCGGTTGATCAGCTCTCGCCAAGCACAGCGGCTCGGATCTCGGCCAGGTGCTGCCGGACATCCTGTGATACCTGCCGGTTTCCTTCGAGGGCTGGCTCGATGCCGAGCGCTCGCAGCAGTTGTGCCGCCGGCTCACCGGGGTCACCCGTCACTCCAAGAACGGGATGCAGACCCTGCTCCGCTAGGTGATGGAACACCAGATTGACGATGCTCCATGGGTTGAAGGTCTCTGCCTGCGGCGAAGCCTGTTGGCTCATCGGGCACCTCCACATCAGCGGCCAGCGCGCTCACGTTACCGCCGGGCAGCGCGGGAAGCTCGGAGGCGCAGGTGCCCGTCTCATATTGCGACGCACAGGTCTCCCTAGTGCGAGTTGACCGGCGTCAGTTCGCCCATCTCACCCCAGCCGTCCTGCGGAACGTGGACGTTGATGATCTCGGGCTTCCTCGCGATCGCTTCTGGCATCCACGCCATGGCGGTCTTGAAGTGGTCAGAGTTCACGTGCGCCTCGCCGGCACCGTCCGCGAACGCCTCGACGACGACGAACTGGTTGGGCACGTCGACGCTCCTGGACCACTCGAAGAAGATGTTGCCTGGCTCAGCCCGCGTGGCCTGGGTGAAGTCGTCGACGAGCGACAACCACTGGTCAGCCTTGTCCGGACGAATCGTGAACTTGACCACAATGAAGATCACGAAGTGGCTCCCTTGCCTTCGTGCCCCAGTCGGGGCCTGTGCGATCAGGATGCCCTGGTCGCTGGGGGAAGCGATACCCAACGAAGCCTGACCTCGGCGAGGCGCACGGTTCCCCCTGGGTTCTGTTATCCCCGTCCGCAATGGTTCTGAAGCGGTGGATCCGTCACGGTAGCGGTCGTGAGTGGTCCGTGCTCGGTAGTCTGGTGCGGTGAGCATTGCGACCCGGCACAACATCAAGGTCTCCGGGCGGCCGGACGGGCAGCCGATGTTGTTCGCGCACGGGTTCGGCTGTGATCAGAACATGTGGCGCTACATCGCGCCTCGGTTCGAAGACGAGTTCCGCGTGGTGCTGTTCGATCATGTTGGAGCCGGAAACTCCGATCCGTCGGCGTACGAGCCGCAGCGCTACTCGTCCCTGTCCGGCTACGCCGGGGACGTCGTCGCGATCTGCACAGAGCTCGAGCTGCGCGATGTGGTCTTCGTCGGGCACTCCGTGTCGGCGATGATCGGTGTCCTCGCTGCCGCTGCCGCACCCGAACTTTTCACCAAGTTGGTACTGGTCGGCCCGTCCCCCCGCTATATAAACGACGCCGATTATGTTGGCGGGTTCAGTGCGGACGACATCAACGACCTGCTCGAATCGCTGGAAAGCAACTACCTCGGATGGTCGAGCGCGATGGCTCCCGTGATCATGGGCCGGGCGGACCGGCCCGAGTTAGGAGAGGAGCTGACCGAGAGTTTCTGCCGAACCGACCCGTCTATCGCGCGCCAGTTCGCCCAGGTGACATTTCTTTCCGACAACCGTGAAGACCTGACCGCCGTAGCGACGCCGACGCTCATCCTGCAGTGCGCGAACGACGCCATCGCGCCCGTCTCCGTCGGCGAGTTCGTGCGCGACAGGATGCCGAATGCGTCGATGGTGCTATTGAACGCCACCGGGCACTGCCCTAACCTGTCCGCGCCGGAAGAGACGGCCGCTGCAATCGAGCAGTTCGTGCGTAAGTTGGCGCCCGCGCTGCGATGACGTCCAGCGGCAGCGAGGCCCTTGATGCCTTCTACGAGGCGCTCCTCGATGATGATGCCAGGCAACTTTACGATCGGGCGCCGTGTGGCTACCTGTCCACCGCTCCGGCCGGGACGATCATCAAGGTAAACCAGACATTCCTGACGCTGACCGGCTACGACCGCGAACAGCTGATCGGGCAGCTACGTTTCGCGCAGCTGCTGTCCGCCGGCGGACGGATCTACTACGAGACTCACTACGCCCCGATGCTGAGCATGCACGGCGAAGCGCACGAGATCGCGCTCGACATCATCTGCGCTGACGGATCGCGGTTGCCGGTGCTTGTCAACTCCGTTCTTGAGCGTGACGTGGACGGTGCCCCGATGGTCGTACGGACTGCGGTGTTCGACGCTAGGATGCGCCGCGAGTACGAACGCGAGTTGCTGCGCGCCAAGCAGCGCGCGGAGGAATCCGAGGCACGCGCAACGGCCCTGGCACGGACGTTGCAGCAGACGCTGATCCCGCCGACCCCACCGGCCATCCCGAACCTCGACGTCGCGGCGGCGTATCGGCCCGCCGGAGACGGTAGCGAGGTTGGCGGTGACTTTTACGACGTCTTTCAAATCGGCGCCGGCGACTGGGTGGTGGCCATAGGCGACGTGTGCGGTAAGGGCGTCCACGCAGCCGTCGTGACCGCGCTCGTCCGCCACACGCTGCGCGCTGCCACCGTGCAGCACGCTGAGCCCTCGAAAGCGCTCTGGACGCTCAACGAGGTGCTACGGCAACACGACACCGGCCGATTGTGCTCCGTCGCCTTGCTGCGACTGAGGCAAGCTGACGGCGAGTGGACCGGCGTGGTCAGCTGTGCGGGGCATCCGCTTCCGCTCCTTCGACAGCCCAGCGGGACAGTCCGCACCGTCGGGAAACCAGGAGCGCTTCTCGGCGTCATAGACGCGCCGCATCTGCACGATGCGCAAATCAGTTTGCCACCGGGTGACACGTTACTGCTCTACACCGACGGCATCACTGAGGGGCGCAGCGGAAAAGACTTTTATGGAGAGGCAAGGCTCGTCGCCGCGGCAGCGTGCTCCTTCGATTCCGCGGAAGCGCTGACCAGCGCCATCCTCAGCGAAGTACTGGAATTCCAGGCTGGCACGCCACGAGACGACATCGCCGTTGTCGCCATTCGCGTCCCTGTCTGATCCGCTCAGGCGCACTTGCCGCGGACGCTAACGACTTCCCGTCGTATTTATCCCGATGTGGCGTTCAACGCCGGGCCAGCCGCCGCTCCGACCTGCTGCCATAGTCAAGGTTGTAGTACGCGAACACCCCCGGTTCTGCCGTGGCAGCCAGCTCTCCGTCGGTGTCGATCGCAGGAGCGTCCTGGACCACCTTTTTGGCGTACTGCACTCGGACCGCCTTCGGCGAGACTGTCGCACCAGTCACCGGAACAAATGCCAACCGATGCCGGCTGATCATGCCTATCCTGACCGTGATGAAGCTTGGTTCGTCACTGGTCGTGTCGACGTAGACCGCCTCCAGAGTCCCGATCTTGTTGCCCTCGGGATCGATCACAGTGTGGCCCAGCCAGTCCCGGAGATTTTCTGCGGCGAACATGGGATCCGACTTACCCCCCCGCTGCGAACCCAAACCTCCTTGAGTTCGGCCTGCAGTCCCGCGAAGCGCTGCATACTCACGACTGGAGGATTCGAACGGTCCTACTTCAAGATCCTCAATGACCTGGGTGGCCCCAGAACGTATTGTGGGACGGATCTCCAGGATGATCAGCGGCATTTTCAGCTGCCCTCCTTGGTCTGGCTACTGCGCACCGTGGAGCTGTTGATTTTCCACAGACCGTCCTCGGCGAGTAGTCCGTAACTGGTGTGCTCCTCGATAACCCGGCCATCTTTGAAGAAGTAGTCGATTGTCGCGTCCACCGTGCCACCTTGCATGGCGGAGACGTCGAAGACCGTGACCCGCTGCACGGAGTTCCAGAAGTTCTGATACCCGGTGAAACCTCCGGCATGGTTCTGCTGGTAATTAGCAGTGAGCCGTTGCCAAGCCACAGCCAGATTTTCAGGTATGAGAGCATAATAGTCGGTAATCGCCTGCTGCGGCTGCTCGGACGTCTCCTGCGGACTACCCGGCGTGGCCGGGGTGGCCTGCGGATTACCTGGCGTAGCCGGGGCGATTACCTGCGCCGGGTTGCGCGATCGCGATGGGGTGGGAACGGTTGGGCGGCCGCCTGCCGGGCCGCCCGAGGAGCCTGAAGGGTGGGCGGCCTCAACACCGGTGATCGCGCCGCTGGTGACCTTGCCATTGCTGATCAGCACGGTCGCCAGGACACCGGCTGCCAGCAGCACAATCGCCATGATCCCGGTGAGAAGCCCACGTCTGCGGTGTCGTGGTGATCCGTCGCGATCGCTCCCGGTGGGTGGCTTACCGACGGTGGCGTCCTCATTGGTGCTCGCCACCGTTGTACGCATCTCCTGCGGTGGCGCCGATTTGATAGGTGTCTGCTGCGGTGGTGTGAACTCGAGGAGTGTTGGCTGCGTTGTCGGGACTCGTTCAAAGGGAGGGTCATTTTGGGATATCGGAAGCGTGGGGGCGGCCAAACCACCGCGGGATCCGGCCAGGTCGGCGGCAAGAGTGGCGAGTGCATCGTGGGCCTGTGACATGGTTGGGCGTTGTTCGGGGTTGCGCTGCAGCAGGCGCAGCAGCAGAGGGATGAGTGGACCGGACTGTTTGGGCGGAGCGATTTCACCCAGGGCCACCTGGTGCAGCAGGGCGATAGCGTTGGTGTTGAGTCCGAACGGCGGCGTACCTTCCAGGGCCGTGTACAGCGTGGAGCCCAGGGAGAATACGTCGGAGGGAAAGCCGGCGCTGTTGCCCTGGGCGACCTCCGGAGCCAAATAGGCTGGCGTCCCGGCCAGCATCCCGGTGGCGGTCACCGTGACATCACCAACGGCGTGGGAGATGCCAAAGTCGGTGATCTTGGCCGTGCCGTCGTCCGCGAGCAGTACGTTGCCCGGTTTGATGTCGCGGTGGATTATGCCGGCCACGTGCGCGGCGGCCAACGCGGAGGCGATCTGGCTGCCGATCCTGGCAACTGTGTCGGGTGGTAGCACGCCTTGTATGGACAGTACTGTTGCCAGACTTCTGGAGGGCAAATACTCCATGATCAAAAACGGTTGGCCCTCATACTCCACCACGTCGAAGACGGCGATCGCGTGAGGGTGATGCAACCGGGCGGTGATACGGCCCTCCCGCATCGCCCGGCGGTTGGCCTCCTCAGCCTCGATGTCACGGAGCGCGGACGGCAATAGCACCTGCTTGATTGCGACGGTGCGGTGTAGGCGCTCGTCGTGTGCTTGCCACACCACCCCCATCGCCCCACTGCCTAAGCGCGAGGCTAGGCGGTAGCGTCCAGCGATCAGCTTGCCCTCGTCGGTCACTACCACTGCCACTCCCCCGGGGTCCTCATGCGTGCTTACCTGCGTAAGTGGTCGCCCCGACCGACGCCAGCATCATCTCCGTTCTCTACGCAGGATTCGCTGTAGCCGTACGACTGTGCCCGCAGGGCGCATGCAGTCCGACCAAGATCGCACGGCTGGCAGCCAGCCACAGCCTGCACTGAGTGCCCCGATTGTCGGCTTCCCAAACGTTCCCATGTGGCGATCAGCGACCGCATGGCCCTGCGTTTCCGCCGTGCACCCCGAGCCACGAGCGGGCGATCTCTTCGCGCGTGGCGAACCAGACGCCGTCGAACCGCTTTGCGTAATTGATGAACCGATCGAGCGAGGGCGAGCGGCCCGGCCGTCCGATCACTCGGCAGTGCAGCCCGATCGACATCATCCGTGGATAGCGCTCGGACTCGGCGTACAGCACGTCGAACGAATCGCGCAGGTAGGTCTCGAACTGCTCGGCCGTGGCCATGCCGTTGCCTAGCCAGAACGCGATGTCGTTCGCATCGGGCGTGTAGGGCACGATCAGGTGCTGATGGCCCTCGACCTCCGTGAAGTACGGAATGTCGTCGTTGTACGAGTCCGAGTCGTAAATGAACCCGCCTTCCTCGACGAGCAGCCTGCGGGTCCGCGTGCTCGGTCCATAGCGGCAGTACCAGCCCACGGGCCGCTTCCCGCACACACGCTCGAACG
>JAODNG010000192.1 GCA_025465385.1 Pseudonocardiales bacterium | reverse complement strand
GTGCAGTGCTGGCCGCGAGGGTTGCTGTCTGCGCGCCTCTTACCGGGTCACCTCGTGGTAGATGAAAGACGCTTGACTGAGACGATGACCGCGATCCCCACCTGCGTCGACGCCCCCGATCGAGAGGTCGCCGAGGCTGAGCTGGCCCGTCATGCCCGGTCGTTCAACTCGATGTCGCCGCACAAGATCGGCCAACGCATCCTTGCGCACCTCGATCCGGACGGTCCACAACCCCGCGACGAGCCTCAACCGGTCCCGGCAGCGGGGGAGTTGCGGTTATGGGACCGTCGCGACGGCCGACTCGGTCTGGACGGATACCTCGAAGCTGAGACGGTGCCGCGTTCCGGTCGTTGATCGAACAACTCGCCGCACCGCGACCCGCCGCTGAAGGCATCCCCGATGTCCGCACCGGCCCGCAACGCAATGCTGACGCCCTGCTGGAGGTCTGCGGGCTGGCCCGCACCGCCCAAGACTGCCCCACCACCGCCGGCGAACCCCCACATCTGACTGTGACCATCGACTGGGACGCCCTACGCACCGGTCTCGGGGTCGCGACCTTGGACTATGGGACGCAGGTCAGCGCCGCTGAGGCGAGACGGTGGGCGTGTGACGCGAAAATCATCCCTGTGGTCCTGGGTGGGAAATCCGAACCCCCGACGTTGGCCGGGCCATGCGAACCGTGCCGCTATCGATCCGCCGAGCGCTGGTTGCGCGGGACCGCGGCTGTGTTTTTCCGGGTTGTGATCAGCCACCGGGAATGTGCCAGGCGCATCATTGTCTGCACTGGATCGACGATGGTGAAACCAGTGTAGAAAATTGTGTACTGTTGTGTGAAGCCCACCATCGGCACGTGCAGCACACCGGCTGGGAAATCTCCATCAACCACGGCCACGTCGAATTCATTCCACCTACCATCATCGACCCCACCCGCACTCCACTACACGACCCACTCCGCTGCTGAAGTCGATTGTTTTAGTACCGTAACGAATCCCGTTCGGGCGCTCATCGGCCGATGTCAGCGGTAAGATCATCCGCTGGCTGCGTAGGCGGTACGGCAGATCCGCGCGCGGCGAGGGCAGGGTCACCAAGCGGCGGGCGATCCAGGCTGTCAGTCGACCTGCGGGATGGCTGGGCCTAGGAGGTCGTCGGCGTCGATGATGCGGTAGGCGTAGCCCTGCTCGGCGAGGAAGCGTTGGCGGTGCGCCGCGTAGTCGGTGTCCAGAGTGTCTCGGGCGACCACCGAGTAGAAGTGCGCCTGCCTGCCATCCCCCTTGGGGCGCAACAATCGGCCCAGCCGCTGGGCCTCCTCCTGCCGGGAACCGAACGTGCCCGAGACCTGAACCGCGACCGACGCCTCTGGCAAGTCGATGGAGAAGTTGGCCACCTTGGAGACGACCAGAGTGCGTAGTTCGCCTCGGCGGAACGCCTCGTAGAGGGTTTCCCGTTCAGAGTTGCGGGTCGAGCCTTGTACCACCGGCGCGTCCAGGGCCTCGCCGAGTTCGGCAAGTTGCTCCAGGTATGCGCCAATCACCAGCGTTGGCTCGTCGGGGTGCCGTTCCATGATGGCCGACACGACGGCTAGCTTGCTGCGCGCGGTGGAGCACACCCGGTAACGCTCGTCGGCCTCCGCGGTGGCGTAGCGCAGCCGCTCGGCGTCGGTCAGGGTGACGCGTACCTCCACACAGTCTGCCGGGGCGATCCAGCCCTGGGACTCGATGTCGCGCCACGGTGCGTCGTAGCGCTTGGGTCCGATCAGGGAAAACACGTCGCCCTCCCGACCGTCCTCGCGCACCAGGGTGGCGGTCAGCCCGAGCCGACGGCGGGACTGCAGATCGGCGGTCATCCGGAACACCGGTGCGGGCAGCAGGTGAACCTCGTCATAGATGATCAGTCCCCAGTCCCGGGAGTCGAACAGATCCAGATGTCGGTATTCACCTTTCGACTTCCGGGTCATCACCTGGTAGGTCGCGATCGTCACCGGGCGGATCTCCTTGCGCTCACCGGAGTACTCGCCGACCTCCTCGTCAGGTAGTGAGGTGCGCGCGACCAGCTCACGCTTCCACTGCCGGCCGGCGACCGTGTTGGTGACCAGGATCAGGGTGGTCGCTTGGGCCTGCGCCATGGCGGCGATCCCCACCAGGGTCTTTCCCGCCCCGCAGGGCAACACCACGACCCCGGAACCGCCCGCCCAGAACCCGGTCACCGCATCGCGCTGGTAGGTACGTAGCGACCAACCATCCTCGGCCAGCTCAATCGGGTGCGCTTCACCGTCGACATAGCCGGCCAGATCCTCCGCCGGCCAGCCGGCCTTGAGCAGGCCCTGCTTGAGCCGGCCGCGTTCGGACGGATGTACCAGCACGGTGTCGTCGTCGACCCGGGCTCCCAGCATCGGAGCGATCTTGCGGTGCCGCAGCACTTCCTCGAGCACGGCGCGGTCCAGTGCGACCAGCGCCAGCCCGTGCGTCGGATGCGCTACCAGCTGCAGTCGCCCGTAGCGGCCCATCGTGTCCACGACGTCGACCAGCAGCGGCTGTGGCACTGCATACCGGGAGAAGCGCACCAGCGCGTCGACCACCTGTTCGGCGTCGTGACCCGCAGCGCGCGCGTTCCACAGTGCCAGCGGGGTCACCCGGTAGGTGTGCACGTGTTCCGGCGCGCGCTCGAGCTCCGCGAATGGCGCAATCGCGGCGCGGGCCAGCCCCGCCGCCGGATGCTCGACCTCCAGTAGCAGTGTTTTGTCGGACTGCACGATGAGCGGTCCGGCCTCGGGCGAAGAGCTCAACGACTTCCTCCGTTTGGCGAGCACCGCGGGCGGGTGATCGGCTTGGTCTGCAACCAGTGTCCCAGGCGCGTCCGGGCCCACTCAGTCGAGGCACTGGAGGTGTGGCGGGGTGGATCGTCTGGGTTGTACACAATTACTTTCAGTGGTGCTGTCGGTCCATCAGGGTAAGAAAAGTTACGCCGCGCGGGTATTGTCTTGCCAAGGCACTGGCGCGGTCAGCGGTCAAATAGGACGGTAAGCGGTCGAATAGGACGGTAACGAGACCCGTAGGACGGGCAAACTCGGCGCGTCGTATCGTCCGTCCCCTACATCGGGCGTATCCGGCTCGCTGCCTGCGGCGTTTATCTCCGTGCGGTGGGATGGCCCACAACCGCGGTTACCGTGGTGCGCCGGATGCCGGCCACCGTCGACTCCTGGGAGGGACCTCACCGTGCCAGCGAGTAGCTCGCGACGCCCGGCTTCCGCGGCGGCGGCGCGATGACCGCCGTACTCAATCCTCCTGCGAAAGCGGGGGCGCCGACCGGCCCGATGACCCCGCGGTCGCGGTGGTACTGGCGCAACTGGCCAGTGGTGGTCAAGCTGGCCGCAGTCCTGCTGGTGCCGACCATCGTCGCCCTGGTCGCCGGGGTACTGCGGATCGTGGACGAGGCGGGCGCCGCGCCGGGCTACGCCCGGATCTCCCAGATCGTGCATGTCCAGCAACAGCTGTCTGACCTGATCAGCGGCGTGGAGCGGGAACGGGACATGGCTACGGCGTTTGTCGCCACCGGCCGCGCCGGTGACCGCCGACCGCTGGACGGGCAGTTCCGCGCCGTCGACAGCAGTGTGCAGGTGGTCGCAGGGTCCGCTGGCCAGGTGGACGGACTGGACTTCACCCGATCCCCGCTTGCCGCCCTGGGCGCGCTCGGGCCACTGCGGGCCAGCGTGACCACTGGCTTCGGCCCTGTCGAGGTCGTGGTCACCGAGTACAGCGACGCCATCGATCCGCTGATCGAGCTGGATTCCGCGCTGACCCGCCAGCTCGATGACGTCGCGGTCACCAACGACGCTGCCGCCGTCCATTCGCTGCTCTCCGGTCGCGAGCAGATCAGCCGGCAGCACGCGATCATCTCGGCAGCGCTGTACACCAACCGGCTCGGTTCCGGCCAGATCGAAGACCTGCGCACCGCGGCCGTCCGGCAGGTCACCGATCAGGACGCGCTGCGGGCCGCTCTGGGGCCTGCCGAGCGGTCCAGCGCGATCGCTGGAGTCGGTCCGGACGCTGAGCTGTCCCGGCAGCGGCTGTTGCAGCTAGTGCTCAACCGTGCTCTGGCGGCCCAACCGCTGGGTGCCTCACCGCAGGACTGGGATCAGCGCAATGCGGTGGTCATCGACAACATCGACACCGTCGAGAAGAACCTGCGCCAGCGGATCCAACAGACCGCGCAGACGCTGCTCGCCCAGGTCCGAACCGCGGCCGGGTTGAACTCGGTCATCCTGTTCTTCGCGCTCGGGCTGGGTGTGCTGGTCGGTATCTTCGTCACCCGGGCTCTGTTGCGGCCGCTGGGAGTTCTCACGCGTACCGCCCTAGACGTCGCTGATCGGCGGCTGCCCGAGGCGATGGCCCGGATCCGTGATGGCGAACTGCCGGAGACCGAAGTCGAGCCGGTACCGGTGGGCACGCGCGAGGAGATCGGCCAGGTCGCCAGGGCATTCGACGAGGTGCACAGCCAGGCCGTCCGGCTTGCCGGCGAGCAGGCCCAGCTACGCGCCAACGTCAACGACATCTTCGTCAACCTGTCGCGCCGCACGCAGGGTCTGGTCGAGCGCCAGCTCAAGCTCATCGACCGGCTCGAGAGCGGCGAGCAGGACCCGCAACAGCTGGACAACCTGTTCCAGCTCGACCACCTCGCCACCCGGATGCGGCGCAACAGTGAGAACCTGCTGGTCCTCGCGGGCACCGATGCGGCCAACCGGTCCGGCCGCCCAGTTCGATTGGTCGACGTGCTGCGCGCCGCGGTCTCCGAGGTGGAGCAGTACCAACGGCTCGTGCTACAGCAGCCACCCGCGGTGCTCGTGCTCGGCCGGACGGCGAGCGACCTGGTGCATCTGCTGGCCGAGCTGCTGGACAACGCGACTCAATTCTCGCCACCGGATAGCCACGTGATGGTCTCTAGTGACTTCGCCGCGGACGGTTCGGTCTCGATCGAGGTCGCTGACCGCGGCGTCGGGATGACCGAGGCGGAGCTGCTCGAAGCCAACCACCGGTTGGCCACCCCACCGGTGGTAGATGCTTCGGTGTCGCGCCGAATGGGGCTCTACGTCGTCGGCCGGTTGGCCGGCCGGCACGGCATCGAGGTGCAGCTGCGCCGCGGTGACGGCGACGTGGGCGTCTGGGCCTCTGTGATCATGCCGTCCCGGCTGGTGCGGGTTGCATCGGAGACGGTCGAGCCCAGCCCGGCAGCGGTCCCCGAGCTGACCAGACCCGACGGCTCGGACCGGGACGACGCCGGGGCGGCGGAAGCTGACAGCGCCAGTGGCGCGATCCCGGTCCCTCGACCGGACGACTCTGCGGACGTCGAGCCGGACGCCTCTGTGGACGTCGAGCCCGACGTCGAAGCGGTCGTCAAACCCGAAGGTGGCGCGGACGTTGAGCCGGACGTCGACGCGGAGGCCAAGCTCGATGTCGACGCGGATCCCGTGGGCGCCCCGGAGACCGTGGTGGAGACCCCGGAGACGATCGGCCACGAGGCAAGCGGCGACCGCGAGCTGCCGCAGCGCGTCAGTAAGCGTTCACCGTCGACGTCGGGTCCCGCGCAGCCGCCACCGGCTCCACCTGGACCGCCGGCCAGCCCACCGGTGGACAGCCCGGTAGACAACACGGTGAACAGCCCGGTGGGCAGCCCGGTGGTTGTCTCTGGCGCCGGAACCGGCGCGGATCTGTTCCGGCCAGCGCGGGCCACCGTGGCGGGACCGGTTGGCCCGGTTGGGTCGGGCCAGCGGGTGACGCTGCAGCACTCCACGCCTATCTTCGATGACGTGGCGTCGGCGTGGTTCAAGGAACACGAGGCCGTCCCGGTGCGCTGGACTGCGCCAGCGGCGCGCGGGCCTGCGGGAGCGCCGACGCGGGGGGCCGCGTCGCCTGATGCGCCGTTGCCGGATGCTCCGGCCGCGGATACGGCGCTCGCGGATGCCGCTGCAACGACACCGACAACGTCGGCCACTACCGGCTCGCCTCCCCTGATGCGTCGGCAGCCAGGACGTACATTGGTCGAATCCGAATCCGGCGATGCCGGCCAGCCGATCCCCGCATCGGGTGCGACCAGTCCAGTTGGTGCCCAGGACTGGGGCGCCGCGGATGACGGCTGGCGGGCGGCCGAGGCACTGGCGATGCCAGTGAGGGCGGAAACCACCGCCATCGGGTTGCCGCGGCGCCAGCCTCGGGCCCTGCTGGTGCCAGGTGCTGCAGGAGGGCCTGAGCCCGCAAGCGCGCCGGTGCGTAGCGCGGAGTCGATTCGTGGCCGGCTGGCAAGCTACCAGCAAGGAATTCGCGAAGGGCGCCAGACGCGCCGAAACCTCGAGCAGGAGGCTGACGGATCGACGCCGGAGCACCAGGGTGCAGAAGGGCAGATGAAGTGACCGTTCCGCAGCCGAAACCGAGCCGCTTCGGGTGGTTGGTCGACGACTTTGTCAACCGGGTGGCCGGAGTGGCGCACGCATTAGTGGTGTCGGCCGAAGGCATGCCCATGTCGGCTTCGGCGCACCTGCCCAGGGACCGTGCCGATCAGCTCGCCGCGGTGGCGTCCGGGCTGGTCAGTTTGGCTCAGGGCGCGGCCCGCTGCTTCGACGCCGGCCAGGTCGTGCAGACGGTGGTGGAACTCGAACGCGGCATCATGCTACTGATGTCGATCAGCGATGGGTCCAGTCTTGCGGTGCTCGCGGCCCCGAGCTGCGATATCGGGTTGGTGGGGTATGAGATGACGTTGCTGGTCGACCGGGTCGGCCAGCAGCTCACCCCGCACTCGCGTACCGAGCTGCATGGCGCGCTAGGTCGTTGAGGCGGCAGTGAGTAATCCCAGCGGTGGTGATGCTGATGAACAGTCGTTCGCCGGTTTGGTGAACGACCTCACCGGTGGCCCCTGGCGTTCCGGCGGGCGTCGCAAGCGGTCGGTGAAGTCATCCGCCACCCCGCCGCCGGCCGCAGTAGACCAGCAAGGCCCAGCGCAGCAGCAGACGTCGGTGGCCGCGGGAACTTTCGAGTGGAGCCAACCGGCGCCCGCAGCGTCAGTGGTACGTCCTTACACCTGGACTGGAGGTCGGACCGCACCGGTAATCGATCTCGCGGTGGAAACACTGGTATCGACCAGCGAGCATGGTCACGACGTGGCGGTGCTGACCAGCGAGGAGCACCGGGCGGTGGCCGAGCTGTGTCGGGACCCCCGATCGGTGGCTGAAGTGGCCGCTCTACTATCCCTGCCGCTGGGAGTGATCCGGGTTCTGCTAGCTGACATGGCCGACATCGGCCTGGTTGTGGTGCACAGCAGCGCGAACGGATCCAGCAACACGCCGGATATGGCCTTGATGGAAAGGGTGTTGAGTGGACTTCGTCGACTCTGATCGGTCACGGTCCTACGGGGGCGCGTCGGCAGCGGTCAAGCCCGACCCGGCTCGGTCCAGCCCACTCGCCGCGCGGCCAGGTGCGGATAGCCGGCCTAGCGTGATATCCGCGAAAATCGTCGTAGGCGGAGGGTTCGGCGCTGGCAAAACGACCTTCGTCGGCACGGTATCCGAGATCGCACCGCTGACCACCGAGGCGGTGCTCACTGACGCGAGTACCTCTGTCGATGACCTCGCGGCCACTCCCGATAAGTCGACCACCACCGTCGCGATGGACTTCGGCCGGCTGTCACTGGATGCGGAGCTGATCCTCTACCTGTTCGGCACCCCGGGGCAGCATCGCTTCTGGTTCATGTGGGATGACCTCGTGCGGGGTGCGATCGGCGCCGTTGTCCTGGTGGACACCCGCAGGCTGGCTGACTGCTTCGCCGCCGTGGACTTCTTCGAAGACCGCGGGCTGCCCTACGTGGTCGGGGTCAATTGCTTTGATGGCGTGCTCAGCCACAGTGTTGAGGACGTCCGGGAAGCGCTGGCTATCGGGTCTGCGGTACCGATCGTTCCGTGTGACGCCCGTGAGCGGGAATCGACCAAGAACGCCCTTATCGCGTTGGTCGAGCACGCCATGCGGAAGTCGGTGGCGACTCCCGCGTGACCGTCGAGTGGGGAGAGTGCGCAGCGTGACCGGCCATGAAGTTCGGGCTAGACCACCTTCCGGCCGTCTCGACGGCTCTTCTGACGTCACTGCGCGTCACGAGTTGACTACCCACAGCTCCGCTGCGGGTCCTGGGTTCGCCATGTTCGGGGCCGGTGGGGCGGCGCTGCGACATCGCGGCGGTTGCTGGCGGCTCAAGGACTGGCGGCTGCGCACCAAACTCACCGCAGTGCTGTTGGTGCCGCTGCTGCTGGCCGGTGTGCTTGGGGCACTGCGGGTGACCGATCTGGTCAGCAACGCGCGGGGTTTCGCCGCGCTGAGCGACCAGATCAGATTCGCCCAGCAGCTGGGCGCCGTGGTGTACGAACTGCAGGGCGAGCGATACCGAGTGGCCGCGATGCAGGCCAGCGGCGGCACCGCGGATCGTGTCGGTATGGCGGCGCAGGGCCGGCGGGTGGATTTCGCGGTCAGCTCGCTGCGCGCGACGCAGCGAGTCGGCGAGACGTCCCCGGCCGCCGCACTGAGCAGGCTGTCTGGGCTTCCCGCGCTGCGCAGTGCCACCTCGCGGACCAACGTTGTGCCAAGTAACGTTGCCGCACGCGACGCCGTCGTCGGGTATTCCGCACTGATCGCGACGCTGCTCGAGCTCCACCGCCGAGCGCTGGACGGAGCACCGGACTCGTTAGCTGGCCAGGCCGATGGCGTCAAGGTGCTCGCGGTCGCCCAGGAAAAAGCTGCCTACGAGCATGCGGCATTACTGGCGGGGATCCTGTCCGGTGGCCTGTTCGCCGATCAGCAAGCGGCGCTGCGCGCCGCCGACGCCCGGTTCGACGCCGCAGCCGAGGAGTTCGGCCAAGCCGTGTCTCCGGGGCAGCAGCAGCTCTACTTCGGTGCTCGGGCAGTGCTCGATCGCAAGCGGTTGCTTGCTGCCGCGCTGGACCGCGCGCAGCGTGGCGCACCGCTGGAGACGGTTGCCGGTGATTGGAACTCCGCCGCGGTAGGGACCGTCGAAAACATCCGCCAGGGACAGATCGCCCTGCTGAGCAAGCTGCGACAGGACACAGTGGCGCGTAGCGACCGAGCGTGGCACGAGGCGTTCTGGGATGGCGCCGCCGTCATCGCGCTGCTGCTGCTCGCCGTCGCGCTGCTCGTCGTCGTGGTGCGCTCGCTGTTGCAACCGCTGCGTGCCTTGCGCACCGCGGCCTTCGAGGTCGCCGACCGGCGGCTGCCGGAGGCCGCCGAGCAGCTCCGCAGCGCCGATTGCCCCGGCCAGACGACCGTGGACCCGGTGCCGGTGCACTCCAGGGAAGAAGTGGGCCAGGTCGCCAGGGCGTTCGACACGATGCACGCCCAGGCCGTCCGGCTGGCCGCCGAGCAGGCTCAGCGACGTAGCAGCCTCAACGACGTCTTCGTCAACCTCTCCGGTCGTACCCAGCAGCTGGTCCAGCGGCAGCTGCAACTGATCGACGAGGTGCGCAGCCAAACACACGACCCGGCAGTGATGAGTAACTTGGTGGCGCTCGATCGCCTTGCCGCCCGGATGCGCCGACACAGTGAGAACCTGCTGGTGCTGGCCGGCGGGACGGTGCGCCGTTGCACCGAAGGGCCGACGGCGGTGCTGGATGTGCTGACCAACGCGGTCTCGGAGATCGATCAGTATCAGCGAGTGACGGTGTGCACCCCGGCCCCGGCCATGGTGGCCGGCCCGATCGCCAACGACCTGGTTCACCTCATCGCAGAATTGCTCGACAACGCGACCAGCGTCGCGCCGCGAGGCACCATGGTGACCCTGGCCAGCGCGCTGACCGAAGAACACAGCCTGCTGGTGGAGATCACAGACTCGGGGCCCGGCATCGCCCTCGACGAACTGCAGGAGATCAACGCACGGCTGGCCTCCGCGCCAGCGGCCGATATGTCGGTCCCCGGTCAGATGGGTCTGTTGGTGGTGCGTGAGCTGGCCGCCCAGCATGGCATCTCGGTGCGGTTGCGCCAGCGTCTCGGGGGCGACGGGATCACCGCGACCGTGCTATTGCCGCCTTCCCTGGTAACGGTCGACCTTCGGGTGCCGCTGGATAGCGCCCCCGCCAGCACATCGGACCGCGAATCCGGCTCGGCTGGGTGGAGCGGCCCCGAAGGGCAGCTGCCGCTGCAGGTGTCGGTGATCGACGACGCCACCGAGGGTGAGCTGTTCAGCCCCGCTTCGATCAACCCAGCCTCGCTCGGCGTGGTCGCATCGCATCGCAGCGAGCCGCGCACGGCGCAGCAGGAGTGGCTCGAACTTTTCGGTAGTAGCGACCAGACGGGTGACCAGGCGCAGGCTTCGGCGGCCACCGATGCCCTGTACAGTGCCGCGCCGCTGGCCGGTTCCCTGCTGCCGCCAGCGGGCAGTGGGGCGGTCGGGGCGGCCGAGGAGGTTCGCGAAGAGATTTTCGAGATGGTGTCCGCTTGGTTCCGAGAGCAGCAGTCCGTACCGATGAACGACGCGCCAGCGACAGCTGCGACCGAGTGGTGGTCCCCCTTTGACGAGGGGTGGCAGGCGGCGCAAGCACTGCGCGCCCCGGTTGACCACGATTTCACCCCAGCGGGCTTGCCCAAGCGGCAGCCACGCGCGCATCTCGTCCCCGGTGCGGACGGCGATGTCCAGCCGACACCGGTATCCGCCGCGCTGGCCCGTACCCCGGACGCCGTGCGCGGCCGGTTGAGCAGATACCAGCGCGGGTTGAACGTCGGCAGGCACGCCCACATCAGTCCTGACGAGCAGCTGAGCTGGACCGATACTCTGCAGCGGCCGTTCGACGAGCGAACTTTCGAGGAGAATCAGTAGTGACGACAGCAGCGCCCCGATATCCGGGCCAGCCCAGCCAGTTCGGCTGGCTGGTGGATAGTTTCGTCCAGCAGGTGCCCGGAGTAGCGCATGCGGTCGTCGTCTCCGCCGACGGACTGCTGCTGGTCCCGTCGTCGGGACTGCCTCGCGACCGCGCTGATCAGCTTGCCGCGGTCACCTCAGGCCTCGTGAGCCTCACCCAGGGCGCGGCTCGCTGCTTCGAGGCGGGTGGAGTCGTGCAGACCGTCGTGGAGATGGAGCGCGGCATCGTGTTGACCATGGCGATCAGTGATGGATCCAGTCTCGCGGTGCTGGCCTCGCCGAGCTGCGACATCGGCCTGATCGGCTATGAGATGACATTGCTGGTAGACCGCGCAGGTAAGCTGCTGACCCCCGAGCTGCGCGCTCAGCTACAGAACGCCGCTCGCCCGTAGAGATGTGCGTGCTGACATGGCCATCACCGGCTCCCGGAAGTGCTAGCGAGGACGGTCGCGGTGATGGTGGCGGCGGTCTGCGGGTCCAGTTCGAACAGCTCTCGCAGGGCGTCGACGTAGGGCGCGCCGCCACCGACCTCGGCGAGCTGCTTGACCCGCACCGTGGGGGTGTGCAACAGCTTGTCCACCACCCGCCGCACGGTGCGGGCGAGCTCATGGCGCACGGCGGTGTCAAGGCCGGGCAACCGGCCGTCCAGCCGCAGCAGCTCCCCGTTCACCACATCGGCAGCCCGTTTGCGCAGCGCCGTTACTGTTGGTGTGACCTCCGCAACGCGCTGGGCCGTCAGGTAGCGGCGTATCTCCTCGGTAATGAGCTGGTAGGCGGTGGCGATCGCAGTGGAGCAGGTCGTGCGCTGCTCCAGCCGGCGGCCAAGGGTGGTCAGGTCGAACAGGGTCACGCCGGGCAGGTCACCTACCCCGGGCTCGACGTCGCGGGGCAACGCCAGGTCGCAGACGACAAGCGGGCTTCGAGAGTGGCTGCGGGCGTCGGTCACCTGCTCGACACTGATCACCGCGTCGGCTGCGCCGGTGCAGCAGATCACCAGATCGGCAGTGCTCAGCACCGCGGTCACGCCATCCATGCCAACGGCTCTGGCGGGCGTCCCTTCACACAGTGTTGCCAGCCGCTGTGCGCTGAGCTGGGTGCGATTGGCCAACACGATTTCGGCCACCCCGGACCGGCGCAACTGTGCCGCGGCGAGGTTGGCCATCGAACCAGCGCCGATCACCAGAGCTCGCCGACCGGCCAAATCCGGCCGGTCGGTACTGGCCAGCGCCGCCGCCGCGGCGGCGAGAGCTTCGGTAACCACCGAGGCACCGGCTGCGTCGATTCCGGTATCGGTGTGCACCCGTTTGCCGACCCGCAGCGCCTGTTGCAGGGCCTCGTGGAGGGTGCGCCCGACGGTGCCCGCTTGTTCGGCAGCCGCGTACGAGGCACGCAGCTGGCCAAGAATTTGCGGCTCGCCGAGAACCATCGAGTCGAGCCCGGCGGCCACCAAGAACAGATGCTCCACGCCAGCCGCCGCATAGTGCACGTAAAGGTGTTCCGACAACTGGTCCAGCGCAATCGCGGACTGACGCGCCAGTACGTCGGTGATGTCAGCCAGACCACCGTGGAACGTCGACACCACGGCATACACCTCGACCCGGTTGCAGGTCGACAGCACAAGCGCCTCGGCGACATGCTCACAGTCGAGCAGCTCACAGAGAACCTTGCCGACCTCCGCGCAGGGCACCGTGGCACGCTCCAACACCGCAATCGGAGCGCTGCGGTGAGACAGCCCAACAACCAGCAGACTCATCAGCACCTCCCGATTCCGTTGCGGACGTTGTTGGGGACAGATGTGACGTCAATACGAGGGATCGAGCCGCGCGCACGTACCTTGGCGAGCAATTCAGGCCCGTATCTCACCCGATTGGTGGCGCCACGCTGGGCGTTGGGCGGCCTCTGACGCCGCGTTAGCTGGCATTGCCGTCGCTACCGGGGCTGTCTGGCGATGGGTGTGCAGCCTTGGCTGGCCCGGGTCCCGATACCCGTGAATGGGCCTAGCGGGTGAATAGCACAGGTGGGTGCAGCTGGACGCCTAGCCGGCTCCAATCCGGGGCCAAGCCCCAGCCAACTGTGGTGACCGATGGTGGACGTACCCGAGGCGCACCGCGAAGGGCAGTGCCGAGAAGCCGCGCTCGCTCTAGGAGACCACGATGCTCACCACCACCTGCTATGCCCCGACCAGCGCCACGCGGAGCAGTGCCGTGGCCGACCTGCTGCCGAGGTTGAGCAATGGCGACCCGACGGCCTGGGAGGAGATCGTTCGCCGGTACGGCAGGCTCGTCACCGCGACGGTGCGGTCATTTCGGCTACAGAACGCCGACGCGCTCGACGCGGTCCAGATGACCTGGCTGCGATTGGGTGAAAACGCCCTCCGGATACAGAGCCCGGAACGGCTGCCCGGGTGGCTGGCCACCACCGCCCGCCGCGAATGCCTGCACATCCTGCGCCAAGCCAAGCGGGCCTCGGGCCCTATCGACGTCGCTGACCCCTCGATGGACCCCGAGCGGCGGGCGATCGATGCCGACACCGCACGCACGCTGTGGAATCTCGTCGATGAGCTGCCGCCCCGCCAGCGGACCCTGTTGCGGGCTCTGTTCACCGACCAACCCCGTCCCTACACCGAGGTTTCCCGCACCACCGGAATCCCGGCCGGCGCGATCGGGCCCACGAGGGCACGGGCCCTCGCAAAGCTGCGATGTTCTCTCGAACAACGTCAACCCACCGGGTGGATGCCCAGGAAACAGGACGCTCGTCCCGCGGATACGTGGGCCCGAATGGGTCACGTTTGGACCCAGTCATGACCGCGCCCGCACCGGCCCTATCGCTGGAAGTCGACCGGTACGCCGCGGCCCGGATGGCTGCGGCCGCCGCCGCGAAGGCCAAGCGGTTGTGGCCCGACGTGATCGGTGAGGTGCTCGCCGACGAGATCATGGCCCTGCTTGATCTGCCATCGTGGTTGCGATCTCAGACCCGCACGCTGCGGCTGATCAACACAATCCTCAGCATCACGGAGGAGACCGATACTTTCTGAAGAGACTTCCCGGGTAGTTGTCGCCGCACCTGAAAGCAGCGAGACGCGACGGGCCCGACCAGTGCTGACACATCCCGG
>JAODNG010000128.1 GCA_025465385.1 Pseudonocardiales bacterium | reverse complement strand
CCACCGGGAAGATCTGGTGGTGATCCTCGCGGGCTACAAAGACCGGATGGACTCCTTTTTCGTGTCCAACCCCGGAATGAGTTCGAGGATCGCGCACCACATCGATTTCCCCGACTACACGCTCGATGAGCTGGAGGGCATCGGGAAGCTGATGATGCAGGCGGAGGGCTACAGCTTCTCCCCGGAGGCCGCGAAGACCTTCCGGGAATACCTCGACCGCCGCAAGGGACAGGCGCGGTTCGCCAACGCCCGTAGCGTCCGCAATGCGATCGAGCGAGCCCGGCTGCGGCACGCCAGCCGGATGATGATGACCGACGAAGCCGTCGGCCGCGACGAGCTCACCACCTTAAAACCGGAGGATTTCCTCGGCAGCCGAGTCTTCACCGAGGCCAACGGCGAAACACCCAGCGGTTAGGAGCGGGCACGCCGCCGCGTGCTGTGGTCAGTGGGCGGCGGTGTGCGCCGCGTCGGGCGGCAATGGCAGCGGTGTCGAGCCGGACGTTCTGACCGTGACGCTGTATCATCATGCGATGGTGCTCTCACGTCACGATAAATCTCTCGGTACGCGCGAGCGGGTCAATCAGAAGGCGCGCACCCGGTCGGCCCTTGTTTCAGCCGCGGCCCGGCTGCTGGAGCAAGGACGGCCGCCGTCGATTCCGGACGCGGCCGCCGAGGCGCTCGTGTCGACCGCCACGGCCTACCGCTATTTCACCAACGCGGAGGATCTGTGGGCTGAGGCGGCCGTGCAAGCTCTCGACCTGGACGCCTGGCTCGACGAGGTCGACCGGGAAATCGAGAACGCGGGCAGCGACGTGGCCGCCCGCGCCGAGGTCGCCGCCCGTCTTGTCGGAGGCCGCATGCTCGCCGACCAGCGACCGTTCCGGCAGCTGGTCAAGAACAGCTTCGAGCAGTGGTTCGCCCAACAGGACCTGCCCCACAAGGACCGGACGCCGCTGCCGGCCGGCCGCCGTAACCGCACCAATCAGACCATCCTCGAGCCGCTTCGCGATTCCCTGGACGACAGCCAGCGCGAACGCCTGGCGCGCGCGCTGGCCCTGGTCTCGGGCACTGAGGCGATGATCGTGCTCACCGACGCGGTCCAGCTCAACGCCGACGAAGCGCTGGTCACCTTGCTCGACGCGAATCGCTGGCTCATCGCCGGCGCGATCGCCGAACTGCGTCCACCTCCACGCAAGGAATGACCCGCAGCTCCGCATCGGGCACTGCGGACTCGGCCAGAAGCTAGCAGCAATGCGTGGCTTCTTGATCATGGTGGCCAGGTGTGGCCATCCGTGATTACCGAAACGGGATGGGCGCGGGTGCGGCGCTGAACCAACGGCGGCCGGCCAGCGCGACGTAGACCAGCCCGACCAGAACCGGAACCTCGATCAGGGGGCCGACGACCCCGGCCAGCGATCGCGAAGTAGGCAGGCCAGGGTGAACATCAGCGCCGGGCCCAGGAACCAGTTGAGCAGCAATGAGGGCACTAACAGCCGCCGGTCCCGGGTGACAGTCTCCAAGCGGTCGTAGCGGACCTTGGCCAGCACCGGGTACATCATCGCCAGCAGCCCCACCGCGATCGGCAGCGAGATCCCGGCGACCTGGACCGCATCCAGGGCCCTACCCAGACCGGGGATCAGTCGACCGGCGGCTAGGCCCAGCACCATCGCGGCCATGATCCACACCGGCAAAAACCGGTCCACTGTGGACAACCGTCCCACCACGCCGGGCGACGGCCTGCTCACCGTGGCCGTCACGCGGGCACCTCCACTGGGTCGGCGACCAGCACATCGGAGAGCTGGCGCAGCAGCTGCGGGCGGACCCGGTAGTAGATCCAGGTGGCCCGCCGCTCGCCCTCGATCAGCCCGGCCTCCCGCAGCACCTTGAGGTGATGCGAAATCGTCGGACCCGACAGATCGAACGCCCCGGTCAGGTCACACACGTTGATTCGACACATCTCTACCTTGACGTGAATCGAATCAAGCGGCAAGGTCCACTTCGGCCACCTGATCAGCGCCGCGCACCGCTACGGGACGCTGACGGGGGCGGGACCATCGGGCCGCAGTCGCCGTCCGGCGCGTCGTCGAAGTCCACGATCACCGGCGCGTGGTCGCTGGGCGCGGTGCCCTTGCGGGCCTGGCGGTCCACCCACGCAGCGCACGCCCGCCGGGCAACTGCCGCACCGGCCAAAATCAGATCGATCCGCATCCCACGGTCCGTATGGAACATGCCGGCGCGGTAGTCCCAGTAGGTGAAAATCCGCTCGGCGGGCCAGCGTTCCCGCACTACGTCGTGCAGCCCGAGGGCGCGCAGGGCGTCGCGTTCCGGGGGGGTGACGTGGGTCGAGGTCGCGAAGGCCGCTGCGCTATAGACGTCGTCGTCGGTAGGTGCCACATTCATGTCACCACAGACCACAGTCACCGCAGGATCTCCGGCGGCCACGGTAGCGCGCAGGGCGGCCAGCCAGTCCAGCTTGTACAGGTAGTGCGGATCCTCGGGCGTGCGGCCGTTGGGTACGTACACCGAGATCACCCGCAATCCAGCGCAGGTCGCGGACACCGCACGGGCCTCAGGGCCCGGAAGCTGCCCCACCGGATTGGAGGGCTCGTCGAGGAGCCCCGCGACGACCTCGTCCAAGCCGACCCGGGAGGCAATCGCCACCCCGTTCCAGCGACCGTCGCCGTGGTGGGCCACGGCGTACCCGCGCTCGGTCAGCGCAGGGCGAACCAGCTCATCGAACGCGTCCGCGGGCAGCTTGGTCTCCTGCAGGCACACCACGTCCGGCACCCGCTCGTCCAACCAAGGCAACAGCCGAGGCATCCGCGAACGCACCGAGTTCACATTCCACGTCGCCACCCGCACCCGCCCACGCTATCGCCCTACCGCTCCCGCCCCGCATGGAGTGCGCTAGCAGGCTGCGACCCGGGTGCGGCGGCGGAGCAGGACGACCTCGCGGAACTGGTGCAGGACGGCAGCCGTCGGGGCGTGCAACCATCCGCCGTGCATCGGCAGGCGGATCACCGGACGATCAGATTCCGAACTCGCGACGAACACCGGCTCGACGTCGAGGTCTGCAAACGGAACGGCGAGGACGCCGACCGCAGGGTCGTGCTCGCCACCCCAGAGCACGACGGGCGTGATCACGAACCTGGTGTCGGTGACGTAGTCGTCGAGCAACCCGAGCACCGATTCCGGTGACAGCCGCATCCCGAACTCCTCGGTGAGCCGGCGGCGGCCTGCCGAGGACGCTGACTCCCAGCGATCCGTCCGCCCACCCGGCAGCGCGAACTCCGCAGAATGCCCGCCCAGCGAACCGGCGTACCGGGTGAGTAGCACGGCGGGGCCACCGCCGACGGTAACGACGGTGACGGTCACGACGGCCCGGCCGGACCCCCACCGCCTGACGCCGCGGCGCCCGAGGCGCCGCAGCGCGCCCTGAATCTCATCCGGAGGGCTCATCCGGAATCTGCCATGTGCAGACCTGCCAGACCGGCGAACAGATCGTCCTCCCAGTTGTACGGTCCCGAACCCGGGCCGCGCTCACCGCGGACCAACAGGTAGCTCTCCATCGCGAACTCGGGGACCTGGGTGAGCATGGCGAATATCCCGTTCTCTAGATCCACCTGGCTGCGGTACGCCCGCAGCGCAGCGACCTTGCTATCCAGGTACGCCCGCCCGTCCAGCACCGCGGTGATCTCCTCGTCGGGCAGCGAGTTGGGCACTATTTCCGTTGACGACAGCACCCCAGCCTCCACCGCGGTCTGGATCAAGCTGCGCGACAACGTCATCCAGTAGACCTTCGCCACCTGCCACGGCGCGCCCAGCTCCGGCGCGAAGCGGGGGTCAGCAGCG
>JAODNG010000119.1 GCA_025465385.1 Pseudonocardiales bacterium | reverse complement strand
GAAGCCCACTGGATCATTGCCGAACGAGGCGAGACCTACCGGCTGATGGACCACCATGAGCAGGCCCTGACCGACTTTAACCAGATCATCGAACTGAATCCACAGGATCAGTGGGCGATCGCCAGCCGAGCTGAGACCTACCGGCGGATGGGCCGCTATGACGAGGCGCTGACCGACTTCAACCAGGCCATCGCGTTGTGGCCAGAAGAAGAGTGGACCATTGCCGAACGAGGCGAGAGCACTCAAAGCTCAACCTCGGACTCGATGGGAGATCGTTGACCGACTCGACAGTGCTGTGCGCTCTTGGTGGGTCTTAACGGAGGCGGCATGGGGCGCCGACCCGGCACACCACAACGACTTGGACCGCCTCTTTCGCCGGTTACGCCGTCGAATACAACCCAGCCCGTTATCTCCCACCCGACTCCGCCGCATCGGCGACACCAACCACACCTTCGGCTGAGGATGTCGCAAACTGACTGTCAGCGCGAACTGACACCCGTAGCTCTGGGGTGCCACGCCAGGGACGGCGATCTTCCAACACCGCCGCGGTCGCGCCGGGTCGTCACCATGACCGAGGGATCCGACCCGCAGATATCCCAAAGCCTGAACCGGCTTCATCTTCCATGTGCGCATTTAGTCCGACGAGGGTGCAGGGCCTCGGGACTGGGTGCCGTAGTGGCTGGGATCAAGCGGGCCGCCAGCGCTCGGCGGTGCAAAGTCCTCGACAGTCGCGGCGCTCGCGCCGCTGGCCTGATTCACGGTTGAAGCGGCGAGGGGACGCCGGTGGGGGCTTCGGCAACGGCGTGCCGGGCCCCGTCGTCTCGTGGGAAGTCGAAGATGTAGCCAAACCCACGGACTGTCCGAATGTGAGTCGGCCTGTTCGCGTGATTCTCGATCTTTGTCCGGAGCCGGCGGATGTGTACCTCCAGGTAATTCCGGGCGTCCGCCCGATCTGGACCCCATGCGTTGTCCAACAACTCACACCGGGTGACGACCCGACCGGCGTTGTCCATCAGCTGCCGCAGAATGACGAACTCCTTGTGCGGCAGGTGAACCGGTGTGCCTCGGACGAGGAGCCGGTGCCCGTCGAGCTGCAGCTCCACGTCACCGACTCGCAGGATCCGCAGCCGACCGAGAGTCTGGGGATCGACCGGCAAGTAGCGGCTCGCGTTCGAATGTTCGTCGGCCCCCCACCTCTCGATCGATGACATCAGTCACACCACCCCGAGATGTAGTCCTCGATGGACCTTCCCATCGAAAATACTCTCCGTGGCGTCGAACTCGACACCACGGCCGAGCTTATCTGTGGCCGGTAAGTTGGAGAACCCGGGGCGGTCAAATATCCAAGAGCCCTGGTGCATGTTGTGGGCCATGATGACGATCGGTAGTCCCTCCGTAACTCGCCAATCAAATTTTCCACCACTAGCGGAAAGCAGGTCCAGCGCCGACAGTGCTCATCCATAAGCACAACGTCAAATTGCACCCGATAGCCCACACAATACTTAACCGCTGCTGCTGACCGCCCGACAGGCTGCCGCCTGCCTTGCCGAGCCTGTCGCCCCTCGCAACCACACCTCTCACAGAGATCACACTGGCCCCTGAAGATGTACAGCAGATGCCCAGCAGAAAACGACGAGGTTTCAAATCTGCACAAGGAACGGCTACCTCGTGATAGGCCCACGGCTTGGCACCCGCAAGACTGGAACAGCTCCTCAATAAAAGATATGATCACTACACAACTGCTACGTGCCGGGTCTACGGATCATTGCGTCCGCACCGGAGGCCAGTTCAGCGCCTTGCCGGTCTTGACGGCAAAGTCGAGGGGACATGGTGTGGGTGGGTTTGGTTATGGCGGTGGCTTCGAGTTCCGTGCGCGTTATCTCCCGTCCAGCTCGACCACATCGGCGACACGGCTACACCTTCGACTGGACACCCCACTGAGTGTCATAAACATCGGCGGCTCTTCCCAGCGAAGGTTCCCGAAACTCTTTCCATCGTTCATCGTCGATGAACGATGTCGGCCTGCCCACCGTGCAACAGTGCCTGGCCGAGTCCTACGGAAACACCCGATCGAAGCTGATCACGGACGGCTGAAGTCCCGACTGCGGGCGATGCGCGGGCTCAAACAACTGCGCTGCGCACAAGTAAAATCACCACCGGGCACGCGTTCATCCAAACCTACGGGTCCTGGCTACCTTCGACGAGCTCGTCATGGCGATCTGCAACAGCCCCAGTTCGAGCGGCTCCTCCCGACCGGCTGCGGGTGCTGGGCCCCAACCACCCCGACACCCTGGGCACCCGCGCCAACCTCACCCACTGGCGGGGTCGAGCGGCAGGCTCACGATGTCGATCGCCACCTTGTTCGCCGAGAAACGGCTAACGAACAGTACTTGGGGCCGGTCAGGACTCCCTACCTCAAGTTGATCATAGTGCCCGATGCGGATCCTTCGAACACTCCGAAAAAGATTAGGCGCATTGCCGGAAGGTAGAGCGTTTGCGAGCTGATCGCATGAACCCGCGCAGCACACCTCTCGCAAAAACAATGTGCACAAGCCGTGGATTTGTATGATCTGCTGCGGATGGGCCGTCTGGGGCGATCGGTCTGAAGCCGGATGCAGGGGACGAACCAACGACCAACTGCTTACAAGGCAGTGCTGCGCATGCATCACAGCCTCTGTCCGTGACCGGCGGGAGTACTTGTTCGGCACCGTCGTTGCGAGCACGCTAGGAGCTGGCTGGTGTCTGGCGGGGAGGCGGTGGCCGTGCCGGAGGGGGAGGCCCGGATGGCTAGCCGAACGAGCGACCGGATCGTGGAGGAGCAGGCCGCCCTGCGCCGGGTGGCGATGCTGGTGGCCCGGGCGGCCTCGGCGGAGGAGGTGTTCACCGCGGTCACCGCGGAGGTTGGGCAGCTGCTGGAGGTCGACATCACCGTCCTGGTCCGGTACGACCCGGACGACGCGATCACGACTGTCGGCACGTGGACGAGCAGGGACGCGGAAGCACCAACTGCGGTCGGCACCCGGTTGCCGGTCGGGGGGCGGAATGTGACCACGCTGGTGGTCCGGACGACCCGGCCGGCGCGGATTGACTACGCCGACGCGTCCGGCGCTGACGCCTCCGGCCCGATCTGGACCTCCGCCACCCGGGTCTGGGGACTCCGCTCATCGGTGGGTGCGCCGATCAGCGTTGAGGGGCGGTTGTGGGGGGTCATTGTCGTGGGGTCCACCAGCGAGGCGTTCTTGCCGGCGGACGCCGCGGCGCGGCTGGCCGGGTTCGCCGAGCTGGTCGCGACCGCGGTCGCCAACACGCAGGCACGGGTGGAGCTGCGCGGGTTCGCCGAGGAGCAGGCCGCGCTGCGGCGCGTGGCGACGCTGGTCGCCGGAGCGGCGGCGCCGGAGGAGGTGCTGGCCGCGGTTGCCGGCGAGGTCGGCAGGCTGCTGGAGGTCGACTACACGGCCCTGATGCGGTCCGACCCGGAGGACATGATCACGGTCGTCGGCACGTGGACCAGTACCGGCGTCGCCGCGCCGAGCCCGGTGGGCAGCCGGTTCGAGCTCGGCGGCCGGAACGTGAGCACGCTGGTGCTCAGGACGGGCCGGCCGGTACGCCTGGATGCCTACGATGACGTCTCAGGCACCATCGGGGCTACCGGTGCCCGTGAGTGGGGCTTCCGCTCGTCGGTGGGCGCGCCGATCAGCGTCGAGGGGGCGGCCGTGGGGCCTCATTCTCGTGGCGTACACGCGCGAGGAGCCGCTGCCGGCGGACACCGAGGCCCGTCTGGCCGGGTTCACCGAGCTGGTCGCCACCGCGGTCGCCAACACCCAGGCCCGGGTGGAGCTGCGCGGGTTCGCCGAGGAGCAGGCCGCGCTGCGGCGGGTCGCGACGCTGGTGGCCCGGGCGGCCCCGGCGGAGGAGGTGTTCGCCGCGGTCACCGCTGAGGTCGGGCAGCTGCTGGAGGTCGACATCACCGCCCTGGTCCGGTCCGACCCGGACGACGCGATCACTATCGCGGGCACGTGGACCAGCACGGGCGGAGAAACGGCGACGCCCGTCGGTAGCCGGTTGGCAGTCGGCGGGCGGAATGTCACCACGCTGGTGGTCCGGACGGGCCGGCCGGCGCGGATCGACTACGCCGAGACGGGCGCCTCCGGCCCGATCGGGATCGTCGCCACCGACGAGTGGGGACTCCGCTCGTCGGTCGGTGCGCCCATCAGCGTCGAGGGGCGGCTGTGGGGCGTCATCATTGTGGCGTCCACCAGCGAGGCGTTCCTGCCGGCGGACACCGAGACGCGGCTGGCCGGGTTCACCGAGCTGGTCGGCACCGCGCTGGCCAACACCGAGGCCCAGGCCGCGCTGACCGCGTCCCGCGCCCGGATCGTGGCCGCCGCCGACACCGCCCGCCGCCGCATCGAACGCGACCTGCACGACGGCGCCCAACAGCGGCTGGTCTCCCTCGCCCTGCAGCTGCGCAGCAGCACGCAGACATCGCCACGCCCCGGCGCCGACGCGTTGGCGACCCAGATGGACCTGGTGGCCGACGGGATGATCGGGGTGCTTGACGAGCTGCGCGAGATCGCCCGCGGAATCCACCCGGCCATCCTCGCCGAGGGCGGCTTGCGCCCGGCGCTGAAGACGATGGCCCGCCGCTCCGCCGTCCCCGTCCGCCTCGACCTCGACGTCGACCGGCGGTTGCCCGAACCGGTCGAGCTCGCCGCCTACTACGTCATCAACGAGGCCCTGACCAACACCGCCAAGCATGCGCACGCGACCAGCATGGACGTCCGGGTCGCCGCCGACGGCGGGCTGCTGCGGATCTGCGTCCGCGACGACGGCCGCGGCGGCGCCGACCCGACCCACGGCACCGGCCTGGTCGGCCTCATCGACCGCGTCGAGGCCCTCGGCGGCCTGCTCACGCTGCGCAGCCCGCCCGGCGCGGGCACCACCCTGCAGGTGGCGCTGCCCCTCACCGCCACGACGCCCCCGAGGCACCCGGTCACCGGCCGGCCGGAGAACACCGGCAGTGACCCGGCAGCCGAACCGGAGCCCCCCGTCCCCGCGCCAAGGAGCTGACGGCTATCACGGCGTCATCGGGGCACCATGCGACCGCTTCCGACCACGGTGGTCACCGCGTCACAGGTCCTGCAGATGGGCGCGTGTCTGGGCCCGCACGGTCGGCGCTGAACTTCAGTACCGGCTAGCAGGAGTCCGAGGATTGCCGCCAGCACCAGAGCACGACGGGCGGTAACCGTGATGTGGCGCCAGGGAATCCACGCCACGCTGTCCTGTGACGGACCGTGATGGAGCATTGACCGGGGGGAGCCGGTGATGAGCGGGTTGAGTTCTTTCCAGCGGCGGTCGTTTCTTCGGGGAGTTGCCGGTGGCGTGGCTGGCGCGGTTGTGACGGGCTCGGTGATCCCTGGGGTGGCTCGGGCGGACACAGAGGATGACTACAACCTGGAGGCGACCCGAGATGGGGTGCGGGCCGTCCCGTTCCACGGTGGAAAACAGGCGGGTATCGGCACCGCTCCCCAGACGGCCGCCAGCTTCCTGGTCTTCGACGTGACCGCGGCCAACCGGGGGGAGCTCACCGCGTTGTTGCGCACGCTGACCGCGCGCGCTGCGTTTTTGACCGCGGGGGGCACGCCACCGCCGACGCCGGCGACCTCGCCGCCCTCCGACGACCGGCTACTCGGCCCCACGGTGCTGCCTGATGATCTCACGGTCACCGTCGCTCTCGGCGCGTCCCTGTTTGACGGGCGCTACGGACTGGGGCCCAGCAAGCCAGCCCAGCTGGAGACGATGCGGGCGTTCGCCCACGACAATCTGGATCCGGCGATCTCCAACGGCGACCTGCTGGTGCAGCTGTGCGCCTCGCACCGCGACACCGTGGGGCACGCGATGCTTGACATCCTGGCCAGCACTGGTGGCGGCATGCGGCTGCGCTGGCGCATTGACGGGTTCCGGTTCCCGCCGCGCCCGGTGGGCATACCGCGGGACTGGATGGGCTTTAAGGACGGCATCACCAATCCCGACACCACCAACACCACCCAGATGAACCAGCAGGTCTGGGTCCAGCCCGGTGCGCCCGAGCCGGCCTGGACTGCGGGGGGCACCTACCAGGTGGTGCGGATCATCCGGATGTTTTTGGATCAGTGGAACGTGGTCCCTGTCGGGGAGCAGGAGCGGATCTTTGGCCGGCGCAAGGTCAGCGGCGCGCCGCTGTATGCCACCTCACCGACCGCTACGGACCTCCTGGACCCCATCTACACCAATGACCCTGACGGCCTACTCACCCCGTTGACCTGCCACATCCGCCTGGCCAACCCGCAAACTCCGCAGACCGCGGCCACCAGTGCCATCCTGCGTCGCAGTTTCCAGTACGACCGCAGCCCTGATGTGCAGGGCAATCCCGACATGGGGCACGTGTTCTGCTGCTTCCAGCAACAACTGGCCACCTACATCGCCATGCAAACCCGGCTTGAGAACGAAATGCTGGTTCCATTCATCAGCCCCGTCGGTGGGGGCTACTTCTTCGCGCTCCCCGGGGTCAGCGACGCGCAGGACTACTACGGCCGCGCCCTGCTGACCTGACCCGCGTCCTTACCGCGCTGCGGTCACGGCCGGCGGCAGACAAGATCCGTTGCAAACGGAGAGGAGGAAAGATGCGTTCGCTCCGACAGCCCCGCCCGGGCGCGCCGAAGCGGCAGCGATCGTCGGCCGCAGCGGTGGGTCTCGGACTCCTGCTGCTGGTGACCGGTCTGCTTGGCTCGGCAGCGGCCTGCGGCGCCGGCCCCACGATCCCCGACCGCTTTATCTACGTCACCAACCAGCTCGACAACACCCTGTCGGTCATCGACGGCAGCACCTACAAGGTGGTCGCAACCGTGCCGGTCGGTGCCTTTCCCGCGGGGGTGGTGGTGTCTCCGGACGGGCGGCATGCCTACATCGCCCAGGGCGGGGATAACGCCGTCGCGGTGTTCGATACCAGCACCAACACGATCGCCAAGAACGTTTCGCTTGCCCCCGGAAGCAGGCCCCGGGGCGTGGTTCTGACCCCCAATGGGCAATTCCTCTACGTTGCCGACGGCGGCTCCAACAGCGTTTCGGTCCTGGACACCGGAACGAATCAGATCGTGGCTTCCGTGCCGGTGGGCAGCCAACCGGTGAGCGTGGCCGTCACCCCGGACGGCGCATCGGCCTACGTCGCCAACTCCGGATCCAACGACGTCTCGGTCATCGACACCCGGACCAATCGGATTGTCAGAGTCATCCCGGCGGGTCAGTTCCCGGCAGGGGTGGCGGTCACCCATGACGGCGCCTCGGTCTACGTCGCCAACGAGCTGTCAGGCAATGTCACGGTGATCAACGCCCGAAGCGGCGCGGTGGAAACGACACTGCCGTCCGGGATCGGCCCGTTCAATGTGGCAACAAGCCCCACCGACAACGTTGCTTACGTCGCCGATCTCGGCCCGGGCAACCTCGTCGTCATCGACACCGGCACCCGCCGAACATCCTCGACCGTCACTCTCGGCTCCTTCGGCACGGACCCCTTCAACGCGGCAGCCACTCCCCACGCCATCTACGTCACCGACCAGGGCGCGAACACGCTGTCCGTGATCGACCCACACACACTCCACGTGGTGACCACGGTGAGCACCGGCAACAGTCCCTACGGCGTGGCCGCCCTGCCCGGACACGGTCAATAACCGAGCCTCTCCCAAAACGGCTAGGTACATGGCGGTCGTCGATGTGCCAGTGATCGGATTGTGCTGCTGGTGTTCGGTTCCTGGCGGCGGTGTGAGAAGGGCGGGTGTAGACCTTCGGTCCGGGTAGCCGGGGTTGAGGCAACCGGCTACCGGTGGCTGCGCGAGTCGTTCCGCGCCCTGCCGGAAAGCGGTTGCAGCATTGAGGATGCTTAGGTGGGTTTCGTTAAGTGAGTTGGCCCCATGTGTCGTCCGCCTCACGAATTTTGGCCCGGTTGCAGGTGCAGGTCGCGGAAGTTGTGGTCGACGACGTTCCAGTGGGTCTGCTTGGTTTGCGGGTGCCGTTCGATCAAGTCGACGAGTACGGCCTGCAGGTTCGCCGCGAGTACGGGCGAGGCGATGAAGCCGGGAACGGCGGGTGGCGGCTATGCCCGGCTTTGAGCCGGGCATAGCCGCTCGTCATGACGGTTCTCCTCGGTGTGCCCAGTGGCTGAGAGGTCACTCGGGCCATGCCGAGCTGGTGATGATGTCCACGAAGTCCGCACG
>JAODNG010000102.1 GCA_025465385.1 Pseudonocardiales bacterium | reverse complement strand
CCCGGCTCAACCCGGAGCGTCTCCTCATTGGGCGCGAGTGGCGGAGTGCGGACGGACGAGTGGCCGATAAGCCGGACTCACAGCATCTGCACGATCTCAGCGCATCGCACGTCCGCTCGCTAACGCGGGTCATAGGGACGAACTGCGAGTCTTCGGGACCTTTTATTGTACGCATGCCGTGGACCCGTCGCTCTATCCCTGTGACGCTCGGGATGACCACGTCTGTGATCTTGGTGTCGACAGGAAGCCGTTCAGCCGATCAGCCCGGGAGGTGCGCTGTGAGGAGCCTCGACGCGTTCAAGCTTGATCTGACGCGCACAAAGGTGCACGCCCGGCCGCCGTGCTGGATGCCTGTGGCCGGTACTTGGATGCCACCGAGATCTACACCGGTGAAGCAGTGCATCGCATGCTCCACGCAAACCTCGACCCTGACCAGCGAGCGCCTACGTCCTGTTAATCGCTCAGGGTGGCCAGCCCGATACCCACGAGGCGATGGGTTGATGCTCGATGTTTAGAAAACACCGCAGTCGCGTGTTGCACGGCCGCTTCGCCACTCACTGTACCCTCCGGACTCCGATGCGTCATTGATGACTAGTTCGACAATCCTTATGGGAGCCATCATGAGCTTCTGGCGGCGTATTGTGTTAGCCGTTGGCGCGTGTATTTTCGCAGCTACGTGGCTCGCAGCAACGCCGTCCGTCGCGGCGGCATCACTGGATAGCCAATCCCCAGAGTCGGACCTTGGTGCGTTCTTACTCAACAGTGGTGACGTCCCACCAGGTTTCGAACTTGATCCGAAGCAATCCGGATTCCACGACGAACCGCTACCTGGACCTAGCTGGCTTTCGCCGATTACGCAGCACGCCACACACATCCGTAATTATCAACGTTTCTGGATTAATCGATCGGAACGCAGAGTACTGATGGCACAGGTCATCGAATATCCTCTTGATAAGCTGGCCAGCACCGAAGTATATTCTTTAGAGCAAGACCCGCAAGGTAAAGTAGAGAACAAATTCACCATCGCGGCTGTGCCCTATGCACGTGGTTTAGTCGTCAACTATGGCGGAGTAGACACTGTCCTCGGCGTCTTCGTCCGTGGTTCGCGTGTCTTCCTCATCGAGGTCGTCACCCCCCGAGCGGCCAAAGCATCGGAAGCCGACATCGAGTTTACCCGCCGGCTCGTAATGATCCAGGCGGCCAAGGCACCCCCGGGCCCAACGAAGCTTCGCAACCTTGGTGCACCATGGCTCGCGGCGGGGACCGCACTCGGGACGCTCGGCGCGGCTGTGGCGTATATCGGGGGCCTGTCACTCCTCGCATGGCTCCGCGATCCGCTACGACGGCGCCTGACCAGTGCGTCACCTCAACCGATCGCGCTGCCGAACATCACGACCGTTGACATTGGGGCACGCGCCCGACGTCGGCGTCGGCGAACTGCGGCTGGGCTGGTGCTCGAACTCAGCGGCACCGGAGCGTTGGTGGCTGGGCTCGTGCTCCTACCGTCCATCTGGCCACTGGGACTCCTCCTCGTCGCGCTCGGCGTTGGCATGGCCCGGATACCCCGACTCGTCACAGCAGCGGCTCGCAGTGCGACCTTCGAATCGAAACTATGGACGGGGCGGCGTCGGGTTCGGGTCAACTGCTATGCGGCAATCTCAACCGTCTGTGTGCTCACCGGCCTGCTCCTCATGGTCCTGTACGGCGCTGGAGCAGTCCTGACCTCTCCTGTATACCATTACAATATCCGCTTTTTCTTTGTCTGTGCTGTGCTCCTGACAGTCGGGGCCCTTATCCGCCGTCACGCACGCCGCCTGGCCGCTCTCGACGCCGACGAGGTGTTACGACGCGATTCTCGGCCGATGGTGTTGTATCTACGAACATTTGCGGACGACTCGCTTACTATCCGCACAGCCCCTTATGCCCGCCAATCTTTCGCCGACCGGCTCAGCCCGCGCCGGTTCGAACGGTTCGAGGAGGTCCTGGTTAGGAACCTCACCGAGGCCGGACCGGTTGTCGCCCTCAACCCACCCGGCACCGACCTTGCGCCAATTGGCGCAGCACGCGAGACGCTGACTGCCGATCATTGGCAATCCACCATCACCGGATGGATGACCGATGCACAGCTCATTGTTGTTGGGGCCGCCCCCGAGGCCATCTCGCCAGGATTCGGATGGGAGCTACGCGCGGTCGACTCCCACCGGCTGTGGTTCAAAACACTGCTTGTTCTCCCGCCGGTACCTAATAGCACGATGCACGCGCGATGGGAACGGTTCACAAAGGTGTTCGCAGACACTGCCATGGCACGCCACCCCATTCCCTTAGATCCGGCAAGCATGCTCGTGCTTCTCGGCTCTGTAGCTACAGGGTGGTCCGCCGTAACCGCGGATCGGCGGACCGAGTGGACCTACGCAGAGGCCTTGGCAGTAGCTATCACCAAGATGACCTCAGTCGGGAAAGATCAGGCTGTTTCCAGGCCGTCAGATGTCGGGGATCAGTGAGAACTACTGAGACGGCCATGGCAATCACCTGCCCGTTTCCTTGGACCGAATCGCCAACGACCCGCTGGTCTTCGCCGAGACAGTTGGGCATTGGTTGACTATTCCTTGGTTCGCCGGACCGATGCTGGTCTGTAGTCCAAGCGGTCATCCGTCAGTCCGTGTCTGATCCTGCTAGGAGACCAGCATTCCCTGCTGCCCTTGGGGCTCGGCATGCTTTGCGCTGACCTCCCTGCGCAGATGACAGGTGTGCGACGGTCGGACTCACCTCATGACCCAGACGTCACAAGTTCGAACCATACCCCGGTATCACGTCACGGCTTCCGCGAAGACTCGGCCTTTTTCATTTAGTACTGCAGGGGACACGCTTACGGGACACTAGCTCGCTGAAGAAGTGTGACTGTCTTTTTGCCACGCTTCCGTCCATTTTGCATGCTCCTGTGAAACCAAACCCTCGAGGCGTTCTGCCAGAACGCGGTGCCGGTCACCTGCGCTGTAAGGACCGGCGGCGGCAAGATAGAGGTACTTCTCGTGTTTAAGGGCTTCTGCGGTGGCGCGGTACAGCACCCAATTGGTCTGCCATTGATACAACTGTTGGGCGCCCTCGGCGACGACAACGAAGGCGGCAAGTGTCGCGGTGACCGCGGCGGACACTTGGAGGGCGGCGACGACCGGTACCGCAGCGCCGACGATGAGCTGGCTGAGCTTGACCCGCTTGTAGGCCTGCTGGGCGGCAACGCTCTTGCGGTCATACCAACCGAGCTGGTCCTCCAGCCGATCCCACGCCGGGCCGCCCCCGTCGTCCTGAGCTACTTGCCGAAGCTGGTCGCTCATATCATCTCCCGTCGATCCCACGCGGTGAGAGTCTCACCCCGACAAACCACTTGTATATGGGGTGCTCGCGCGCACGGGGCGGATGCACTCAGTGATCTGGGTGGGACCGGGTTGCTTGGGCTCCTTGTGGTGGTTGCAACACGGGCAACGGTGAGGCTGCCGGCGAGTCGATTCTCACTGGAACGTAGCTGCGGATCAACAGCACGTCGCGAGACTCCTGCACAAGCGGACGCACGGCCCGATCAGCGTTCGCACCAACTTGTTGGATGCCGGTGAGAGCTCGTGGTGTGCAGTCATGATGTTCTAGGCAGCGGTCGGGTTGCCCGGTTCACACCTGTCGCCCTGTGTGGCGATTGTTCTTCGACCCGTGTCCCGACCACCGCTGCCGGCGAGAAGTGAAGCCGTCAACCACAATTGTCACGGGTTTCTCCCGCCGATGCTCTTGCAGTTTCTCCTTGACCCAGTCAATCCGTCCCAGAAGACGAAGGCCGTCCAGCGTTTGCTTATAGACGCCACATTGGACCGTGACACTCACCGTTAGCGATGAACATAGGAACGATCGACATCCGCTGCGTCAACGAGGTGGCCATCTTCGGCGGCACTGTGGTTCCGCTCGGCGTGCGTCCGTTGCCTCCGGCCTGGGCACGCCCGGCGCCCCACCCGTCCGCCAGGTACGTCGACCCCGATTGTCTTTACGGCACGCGCTCGTCAAGATCTGGTCGCATCACGACGCTCTCCTGCTCGTTCGGGTCGCTCCGCGCCCCGACGAATACGGCCGGCCTCTCACTCCGGTTGACCGCCACATGCGGCACGCCCGGCGGCACGTACAAGTAGTCGCCAGCGCGCGCGGTCTCGCGATGCTCCAACTGATCACCGGTCCACAGCTCGATTTCGTCACCGCTCAGCATGTAGAACGCCGATTCGTGGTGCTCGTGGACGTGTCCTTGAACGCCTCAGCGAACGTTGCAACGATTAGCGACGCGTCGCCAAATATACTAGCGAGTGCGCGCCGTTGGATAGGTTAGCTGCGTGGTGGAAGATGTGGGCTGCGGCGAATCCGCCGGCAGTGCCTGACTGGTGGATGACACCACCGATCTTCTCGAGACCACTTTTCGAGAGGCGCCGAACGTATCGAGCAGGTGGCGAGAAGTAGAGTTTAAAAGACGCGAATGACACCGCGACAGCACGTGTTTGTTGACCGGCGGCTCCTTGACGAGGAAGTCGTCACGTGAGGAGATGAGGCCTCATGGCCGAGCACACCCTTGCGGATGAGTTGCGCAAGGCCGAGCGTCGCCTACAGGCGGCACAGCTCGCTGGAGACATCGCGGCGTTGGATCAGTTGCTTGACGATCGGGTCATCTTCACCTTCGGGCCAGACGGCAAGTGCTACACCAAGCGGGATGACCTGCAGCTGCACCGCTCCCGACAGCAGGTCCTGACAAAGGTCATGGAAGAAGATCTGACCGTGCTCGTCGAGGGGCGCACTGGTGTTACGTGGTTCCTTGGCGCGCTGGAGGGCACGTTCGCTGGCGCGCCATTTGCTGTGCGGCTGCGGTACACCCGCACCTGGATTTACGACCAGGACCACGGCTGGCGTGTCGTGGCCGCCCACGCTAGCTCCGTGACGGCGACGGCCTCAT
>JAODNG010000063.1 GCA_025465385.1 Pseudonocardiales bacterium | reverse complement strand
AGCTGCTGCTGCCTCGATACGCCCTGTCAAGCGTGAGCGTCATCGGCCATACCGACACCGTCGGCACAGAGGCCTATAACCGTCAACTCGGCAAGAACCGGGCCGAGCCCTCTCAGTCAGACTGATGTGAGACACCTCGAGTGAGTGCGGGGTCCCTGATCGAGAGGGCAGGACCGGAGATCCTGTGCGCGTGTCCACCCCATCCGACGAACAGTCCGAGTCTCCTGACCTTGCGGGCATTCCTACCCCGACGAGCGCGACCGACCCGGCGCCGCGTCCGACTCGGCGCGTGTTCAGCCCGGAGTACAAGCTGGCTATGGTCGCCGAATATGAGAACGCCCCCAACGGTGAGAAAGGTGCAATTCTACGCCGAGAGGGCCTCTACTCCTCCCACATCATCGAATGGACACGAGCTCGGGACGCAGGGGCCTTGACCGGCGGTCCGGCGGAGTCGGCGCCAGTAAAGCGCGCGAAGAGGACCGCGGAGCAGGTCGAGTTGGAGAAACTCCGGCGGCGGAATGAAAAATTGGAATCCGATCTGAAAAAGACTCGGATGGCGTTGGACATCATGGGAAAAGCACACGCGCTCTTGGACGAGCTTTCCGAGAGCGCGGAGAACGACGAGCCGCCGACGAGATCCTAGATACCGCGTTTACCGAACTGCGTGCCGCGGATATTCCCGTGAAGAAATCGTGTGCGCTGACGGGGATATCCAGGGCAACTCACTATCGCCACGTCAACCCGAAAGGACCGATGCATGGCCCCTGGCTGCCTCGCGCACCACCACCCCAGGCCCTCGACGCCGCCGAACGGGCCCTGGTGCTCGAGTTGCTGACCAGCCCAACCTACCGGGACCTCGCGATCGGCCAGGTGTGGGCGCGTGAGCTGGACGAAGGCCGGTACTGGTGCTCGATCTCCACGATGTACCGGATCGCCCGCGCCGCCGGCCAGGTCCGCGAACGCCGCCGACTCGCCACCCACCCGGCTCGGGTCCGGCCCGAGCTGGTCGCCCACGGCCCCAGCGAGGTGTGGTCATGGGACATCACCGCACTGAAAGGACCGACGAAAGGAATCTGGTTTAAATGCTATGTTATCCTCGACATCTATTCCCGCTATGTCACGGGATGGCTGGTCGCCGCAGCCGAGGATGCGATCGTGGCGAAAGGCTTCCTCGACGACGCCATTAACCGTAACGGTAGCCCCCCGCACACCGTCCATGCTGATCGTGGCGGCGCGATGGTGTCCAAACCGGTATCGGAACTCCTCGTCGATCTCGGCGTCCTGCGATCCCACTCCCGCCCCCGAACCTCAAATGACAACCCCTATTCCGAAGCCCAGTTCAAAACCCTGAAGTACATGCCTGACTTCCCCGACCGATTCGGATCACTGGAAGACGCCCGCGCATTTTGCGACCGCTTCTTCATGGCCTACAACCACGAACACCGACACTCCGGGATCGGGATGCACACTCCCGCCTCGGTACACTTCGGCACCGCCGAGCAGATCCGAGCCCAACGGCAAGTCACGCTCAACCGCGCCTACGCCGAGCACCCGGAACGCTTCACACGCCGGCCCCGACCGCCCAAACTACCCGACAGCGCTTGGATCAACCAACCCGTCGACCAGCCACAACCAACCCTGTAAACACAACCTGTCTCATTTGACTTGACAAGTACCGTCTTGGGTCGATATCAAGGCCGAGTTGGTAGTGACAGCGGCGGTTCTGCACAAACCAACCGTCGTGCCGCGCGCCCACTGTCCGCTCGTATCCTTGTTCGACATAGCAGAGCAGCGCCCGTCTGATTACCTCGGAGAGCATCTCACCACATACAACTGCCATTGTGAGAGTGTGGGTCCATAGATCGTCATCCACGTCGACGGTCTATGCTGGCCGCAGTCAATCCCTCAACTACGTGTAGGAGAGTTCTGTGGCGCAGGTAACCAAGGTTGAGTTGATCGGTGCCGCACCGCATCAGGGCGGACATCACCCACGCTGGCGCGTTCGTGGCAGCTGACGCCATTCCCTGGAGAAGGGGCCCGGCCGAATCGTCGGGCCCCTGAGAAGGGATCAACTTGCCTTGGTTCCGATGTACGCTGAAATGTCGCAGCGGCCACCTCCACCGAGACCGTTCCTCAACCGCCTGCGTTCTGCTGTACACCTACCTTTGCGTCGCCTCGTGCGAGCGCTCGGGCTGTCCACCGTTGTTGTCGGCGCTTAACACCCGCCACCGGGACCTGTCCAGCCGCGCGCGGCACCTAGCTGGCGAGCGGGAGCTACGGAACCGACCGGCCACCGGTAACCAAGCGCTACAAGATCGCGACAGTACCTTCAGACAGTCAAGACGCCGCGGGGGGGGCGAGTGCCTGGTCTTGCTGGGGCTCCTGACGTCGCGGCCGCACTTCGGTGGCTCGTCGCTACCGTCCCGGTGAGGAACGGGATCACCCGCCGGTGTTGTCGACGGCGAACCCCGAAGCGCTGTGCCTCGGCTGGGCTATCCACCGCACAACCCGTGGAGAACGGGGGAGGTGCTGGCAGTGAGTGGTGACCGACAGTCGCGAAGTCCGCTCCGCGCGGCCACGCACGGCTATCGTGGCAGGGTTAGCGGCGTGGGTCCTGCGACCAACAGGTGTGGGAGGCGCCTTCGTCGGCTGGTGCGACGTGTGCGGGCGAAGTGCGCTGCGTGTGGTCCGAGACTGGCCCGGTGCTGGTCGCTTTCGTTGCGGTGAGAACTGTAGTCATCATTCCGGGGGCAACCCGCGGGCAAACCGAGTCCTTGAGGAGGCCGAGGTCCTG
>JAODNG010000015.1 GCA_025465385.1 Pseudonocardiales bacterium | reverse complement strand
CTGCTGGGCAGGAACTGGTGGCACGCTCAGTTGCGTTGATGGATGACCTACGCGGGCAGGCGGGGTTTGATGCGTCGCCGCCCTGCCCAGATTGCCAGCACCAAGGTCTGGGTTCGCTGGGGGTATCGAGGTCGATCACGTGACCATCTGCCAGTGGATACAAAGGGCCGGTCCAGCAGTGCCGACGTCAACGACTCAGCGCAACAGGCGGGGAAGTGCTAGAAACACGGGGCAGCCGATCCACGCGTCCATCACCGGCCGGTTCGCGACGCAGCATCACACGGCTTGGGTGAGCCGGCCCGTCGCATCGGATCGCCCGCTGGCGCTAGCGACGGCGTGGTACAGCAGCACCATTCCACCGATTTGCCCCAGGTGGTAGCCAGAGTCGGGGTCCAGTCCCGCCAGCGCCGCGGCACCGGGCACGAGACGCAGCATTGCGGCTGCGATGCTTGCGCCGATGGCCACCAGCATCGGGCGACCCATCGGGTGATCGCGCAGCCACGCCCAGATCCACAGCCCCAGAACGCTGGCCATCGTAAGGCTCTCGCACCACATGATCGCCGTGATGCTGGCATGGCCGGTGGCGGCGAGGACCACATAGGCCACCAGGCCCACCGAGCGCAGCAGCCAAAAGACGACGGCCCGACTCCGCCCTAAGACCTGCACCACCGACGCCGCCAGCAGATACGACACGACAACAACGACCATGCTGCTCATGACCGCCCAGCTCACGTGATTCACCCGGGGAATCCCGACGAAGACACCGTGGTACACGGCTCCTGCGAGCGCGGTCCCCGCCGCCCAAGCGAACGCCGCGCGCCAATATCTCGACACCTCACCGCCGCGCGGCAACCGCCGGACCAGGTAAAGAGTCACCAGCCCCAGCGCGAGGTCGGTCAGCGAAGGCATCGGCTGGACGAGCACAAGGGCACGGTACGTCGCGCGGTGCCGGATGCAGCATCCCCGTGGGGCCTTCTGCTGGAAACCCTCCCGACCGACACCCTGGCGCAGAAACGCGACAGAGCCCTGATCCTGGTGTCCACTGGCGCGCGCATCTCCAAAATCTCGCGCCTCAACCGAACAACTGGAAACCAGACCGCCTGTGGGTAGTGGGCAATGGCGCAGCTTTTGCGTCGTAGGACGAGCCTCGTCTTGGAGCTGACGTG
Organism: Pseudonocardiales bacterium; assembly: GCA_025465385.1. GTDB lineage: Bacteria > Actinomycetota > Actinomycetes > Mycobacteriales > Pseudonocardiaceae. Next base: position 1,583 of record JAODNG010000015.1, on the reverse strand, counting down.
CGGCTACGAAGGGTGTCGCCATCAGCCGGTTCCAGGATCGGGGGTTAGCCGGTTAGGCGGAAGGTGAAGTAGCCAACCTGCCATCCGTCCCTGACCAGGCTGTGCTGGGCTAGCACCTCGCGTTGGAAGCCCTCCTCGTCGATGAGTTCCTGGAGGTAGGCCAGGTCGCCGGAGTCACCGAAAAAGATCAGCATTCTGCCGCGGTCGGTCAGGTGCTGCCGTGCCTGACGAAAAAACGTGGTTAGGGCCCTGTAGTTGTCGTCGGTGATGGCAGCTTCCAGCAGATCACGGGGGCATACCCGCGAAATGGCGGATCAAAAATAATCAGATCAAACGCGCCGTCGACGTTGCTGAACACGTCACTGTGGCGCACCTCAATGCGGTCGACGACACAGCACCTACCCGACACGTACGACTCGCGATCCGCCTCTACAAGATTGGCTGGTCGCTGGTACGGATCGGTGAACACCCAAACGTCGACTCAACCACCGTCCTGAGTCGACTGCGGGAGCGCGGCTCCTACCCGAGACTCCCACGGACAACCCGATCTTGAACGGATCAGCCGCCGGCGTCACGCCGGAGCCACCGCGTATCGGACGTGGCGTGGTTCACGCTGCACCTCCACCTGCGGCACAAACCCCGATCCGTTTAGCAACCCCGCCCCACACCACGATCACACTCCCAACGGCTCGCGAACCCGCCACCACCCCGCGGACATCACACCCGTGTCCTCACCGGTCCTTGCCAGCCATCTGGTTCTTGATCAGATTGGTGATCGCCATCAGACCCTGCTGGTCCAGCCGAAGGGAGTGGAGGCAGTATTCCAAAGATCTCAGTAGTACCCTCGCCTCACTCTGGACTCAGAGTTGCCCCCTGGTCGGCCGGGGCCCGAGAGATCGACTGCTCGGCGCAATGTCCAGGACGCAGCCAGCGGTGGTGTCTGCCGTGCGCTTCGAGAGCGCCGGGTGGTCCTGTCGCTCATTCGGCGACGGGAGGGGGCTCGACGGCGCGGTCTTCGACCGGCAGCCCTTCAGACGATCGGTGCGATGCTCCCTCACACGCTCGGCCGCGACGCTTGCCCCATGAAACAGCCGGCAGGATCCGTGTACTACGAGTTCCGCATCTGCGGGCTCCGGGGCGACACGCTGCTCGGCGGCTGCGACCGTGTCGGGGTTCAGTTCCGGGTGATCGAGTTTGGTGTCGATGTAACCCGGCGCCCGCTCCCGCAGCTTCAGTCCCGACCTCGTTGGAACCGGCTCGCCCCCGCCGCGTAGGGAATCCGGCGGTTTCAGCAGCTTAGTGACGCGGCCCGAGTCGTCAACTTCTTGTCGATTGGGCTTCAAGTATGCAGATCGAGGAACAGGACCGTAGGGAGTTGGTATGCGCGGTTATGAGTACGTGGTGGTGGGCGCTGGCACTGCAGGTTGCGTGCTAGCAGCACGACTGTCGGAGGACGGCGTGCCAGTGTTGCTGCTCGAGGCGGGTGGCGCGCGGGCGCTGGAGTCTATGGCGATACCGCCGGCATGGCCCCCCCTGATGGGATCCTCAGCCGACTGGGCCGATCGACCAGTGCCCCAGCAGCT
>JAODNG010000578.1 GCA_025465385.1 Pseudonocardiales bacterium | reverse complement strand
CGAGTGAATCAGGTTTTGCCTGGCTGCTGAACCAGCTTTCGGTTGAAGAGGACGCGGGTTGACTCTCGGTGGCTTGCGCTATATACTGCGTTGTGTGGACAGCCTGGTGGTTCTGCAGGTAGCCGAGCATGGTCCCGATGCACGCGCCGTCTCAGTGACCGGTGAGGTGGACTCTCTGACCGCGCCGCGGTAGGCCACTTTCTGACCGACCAGCTGGCCGCTGCCCGAATCGTGGTGGTTAACCTTGACGGTGTGCGGTTCCTTTCGTCTCCAGACTGCGCGTGTTGTTGGAGGTCACGAACTCACCGCGCAACAACACTGCGACCTGCGGCTGGTGTGCAATTCCCCGACCGCCAACCTGACATTTGCGACCACCGGACTGGGGGAGCACTTCACCTTCGCCGACACCGTGCCTGACGCGCTGAGCAGCTCACTCTAAGTGGCCGTTGCTCGGGCCCACTGGCGTGCTCAACCGGCTGCGCGGAAGCCCCACTGCGCGACGTTGTACGGCGGGGCGTCGACCGTGGAGTTGTTACGCACGTTGGCGATGTTGTCGTATAGCGCGATGAACGTTGGCTTTTGGTACAGCGGCAACACGTAGGCGTCTTTAGTCAGCCGTCGGTCCGCCGCATTGAGCGTTTCCTTGGCGACCGATTCGTCGGTCTGGCTGCCAGCTGCGGTGATCAGACGGTCGACGTCCGGATTGCTGTAGCGACCGACGTTGTTCCCCTGCCCGGTGCCCCAGATCTGCACGGCGTTGGCATAAGGAAATGGAGAGGCGACCCAGGCGAATACGATGATGTCGTAGTCACCTCTGGACGTCGTAGCGCCGAGGTCGTCAGTCGGCGTCACCTGCACGGTGATCCCCAGCGGCTTGACCATCTGGGCGAACAGCTCGCACTCGACCTGGCGGACCTGGTTGCCGATGGTGTATCGCATCCGCAACGGCGGCACCGTCAGCCCGATGGGAGTCTTCAGCTGATCGCCGTCAATCTTGTATCCAGCGGTGACCAGGATCTGTCTGGCCTTCGCCAGGTTGCCGGAACCCTGACCGGTCTCGCTGATCACGTCCTCGTAGCTGCTCTCCTGTGGAACGAAGTTGTGGCTGTTCAGCGGTTTCACTTTGGTGGCGAACTGGCCGACGGTCTTGTTAATGATGGCTTGGCGATCGATCGCGGTGAACAAGGCGGTGCGCAGCGCCGGGTCATTGAGGTAGCCGTTCTGCAGGTTGAAGTCGAAGTGCTCCCAGCTCAGGCCGAGCCCGACGAAGGAAGAGACGCCCGGGATCCGGCGTACCTGCTGCACGAGATCGACCTGCGGCTGCGGATAGATGACCTGAACCTCACGGTTCTGCAGCGCTGTCGGCTCCTGGTTGGCATCGGTGATGATGCGGTAGATCAGCCGGTCGAGCTTAGGGCGGGTCCCGGACCACTTGGGGTTGGGCACCAGGGTGACCGACTCGTTGTTCTTGACGTTGTCGATCTGGAAGGGGCCACCGGAGTAGGTCGGCACATTCGCTCCGAACCAGGTGAACGACGCGGCCAGCCCCTGCGCGGTCTTGGTATCCCCGTGCTGTGCGGCGATGTGCGCTGGATAGATCGGCGAGCCACCACTCCACAGCTGCTTCCAGTCGGTGAACGGCTTGGTGAGGGTCACCGTCACCGTCTTGCCGTTGTCCGAGCCGACGACCGATCGAACTTGGTCATAGCCGGCGGTGGTGAACACCGAACAGCCCGGACAGTCGTGCCCGTTCTGCAGCTTCCAGTTGTAGACGAAATCGTCCGCGGTGATCGGCGCTCCGTCCGACCACACCGCGGTCGGTCTGATCTTGTAGACGATCGTCTCTGGGCTGGAGTTGGTCACCTTCGCCGAGTCGAGCAGGTCGTTGTTCATCGTCACGGTGAGGTCCGGCTGCATGACGAAGGTGTAGGGCAACACGGCCTTGAGGACCTCGTTGTTGTGGAACACGTTGCCCTCGTTGGACAGCAGGTTCCAGTTCGCGATGTTCTTTTCAATGACGTAGGTGAGCTGGCCACCTTGCCGCAGCTGACTGGACGCCGCGGAGTTGCAGGTGTTCGGGTTCGCATCGCACGCCGCGAAGGCGGACCTGGTCTGGCGAGGGCTCCCACGCCCCGTTGCACCGCCGCCGCAGGCCGCCAGCGCCACCGTGGCGCCTGTGACGAGCGCGACCACGCGCCGCATCTTTGATCGCTTCATGGACCCCATGGGCTGGTGACAGTACGCCCACCGGCTGCGCCGCTTCCAACGAAGCCACGCGCTGCCTGAACAACGCCTGCTGATCGGGTCTGGGATTCGGCTCCGTGGGCATGTCAGCAGCGACCGGCGGCATATGTCGGGATCCCGCCGTTACTTTTGCCAGCCGATGTTCTCGGGGGTGGTGGTGAAGAAGCGTCCGCTGCCGTAGTTGGCTACGCCGTGCTTGACCGCAGTGATCGCTGGCAGGGTCAGCGTCGGCATGATGCCGTACGTCTTGAAGGCCTGGCTCTCGACGTCGGCGCCCTTGGCGAACTGCTCCTGGGCAGTGGGCAGCGTGTTCACTGACTTGACCTGCGGGTCGAACGCCGGGTCGTTGGTCCCGGACAGGTTGAGCTGGCTGTCCGAGCAGTAAACCTGGCAGATGTAAGCCATGCCAAACGGGTCGTTCTGGTAGAAGCCCGAGGAGAACATGTCGAACTTGCGCCCGCTGATGATGCTGGAGAAGTCGCTGCTCGCCACCTGCCGGATGTCCAGTTTGACCCCGATACTCTTCAGCATCGCGACCACGGCGCCGGCGACCGCCTTGCCGACCGGGTCATCACCGGTGTTGACGTAGCTGAATTCCAGCGGCTGGCCGCCCTTGCTCCGCATCCCGCCCGGTCCGGACGCCCAGCCGGCGGCCTCCAGATCCTGCTTCGCCTTTTCCACATCGAAGGTGACAGCCTTGGAGAAGTTGTCCTGGTAGCCGTCCTGGAAGGAGAACAGGTTCAAGGACCCGGGCAGGGTCTCGGTGAAGTTGAGGCCCTGGAAGCGGATGTCGGCGATCTGCTTGCGGTCGATCCCCTCGAAGACCGCCTTACGGACCTGCCGGTCAGCCAGGATGGGCGACTTACTGTTGAGGGTGAACAGGCTAGTGCTCACGGAGATGCCCTTGCGGATGTCAATCCCGCTCATGTTCTGGACCTGGGCCAGCCGGTCTTTGGTGCCGACGTCGGTGGCGTCGAGCTGGCCGTTCTTGAAGGCGTTGATGCTGGCCGTGGACTCCATGGCCAGGAAGGTGCGGGTGTCTAGCTTGCCCTTCTTACCCCACCACTTTGGATTGCGGGTGAAGACGACGGTGCCGTTTTGCTTGTCGAACTTCTGCACCGTGTAGGGTCCGGCGCCCCACTCCGGGTGTGGATTGTCGATGTAGCCCTTGTTGAACACCTGGGGGTCAAGGGCCTTGGGGTTGAGCAGGGTGCCGAAGAGTCCCTGCCACCACACGTTGAACCCGTTGAAGGTAACGATTGCCTGCCGGTCGTCAACACCCTTGGCCACCGAGGCGATGCGGTCGTAGCCATCGCTGGAGTTGACGATGTAGGCCTTGTTCTGCGCGTTGTCGGCTTTCCAGGTGGCTTGGAACACGGTCCAGTCGATCGGCGAGCCGTCGTTGTAGGTGGCCTTGGGGTTGATGGTGTAGGTAATGCGAGTATTGCCGTTGACCGTGTCGGCCTTGACGTCAGTCAGGTAGTCCGGGTTGAACGCCGGCTTGCCGTCTGGCGAAAAGGTGGTCAGAACGGGGTTGTACCAGTTCCACAGAGTCTGGGAATATAAGGTCGCGTCGCCCTGGAGGGGATTCCACTGGGTGGAGATCTCAATGAGGGCGGTAGTGAGGGTGCCGCCGTCCTTGAGGTTGTCATAGGGCTGGGGGTTGTACTGGGCCTGCGCGGCGAGGGACTTCTCGGTGTCGCCGCCGCCGTTCGCGTTTGCGCCCGACCCCGGGCTGCCGCCGCAGGCAACCAACGACACCGACAGCGCGGTGGTGGCCGCCAGGGCGGCGAGCTTTTTCACCACAGACATGACGTGTTCTTTCTCTCACGGTGAGGCAGAGCGCGGGATCGTCGACGACCCAACGGCCACAGGCGTTTAGCGGAAGTGACAGGCGTTCCGGTGACCGGTGCCCCCCCTTCCGGTCAGCTCCGGCGTCTCGCCGATGCAGCGAGCCCGCTGGGCCACGTCCAGAGTCACGTGCAGGGGGCACCGGCTGACGAAGCGGCAACCGGAGGCGGAGTCGATGAGGCTGGGCAGGTCGCCGCGCAGAACGATCCGCTCCCGGGTCCGTTCCACAACGGGGTCGGGTACCGGGATCGCGGAGAGCAACGCCTGGGTGTACGGGTGTTGTGGGTTGTCGAATACCTCATCTAGCGCGCCGATCTCCACGATCCGGCCAAGGTACATCACGGCCACTCGGTCGGAAATCTGCCGCACCACCGACAGGTCGTGGGCCACGAACAAGTAGGACAGGCCGAGTGTGGCCTTGAGCTCGTTCAGCAGGTTGATCACGCCGGCCTGGATGGAGACGTCGAGCGCGGAGACAGGCTCGTCCAGCACCAGCAGCGACGGGTTGGTGGCCAGCGCCCGGGCGATCGCGATGCGCTGGCGCTGCCCGCCGGAGAACGCGGTCGGGAACCGGTCGCTGTGCTCGGGGTCGAGCCCGACCAGGTCCATCAGCTCGTCGACCCGGGCGCCGATCGCCGTCCGGTCTGCCTCGCCGATCGCCTGCAACGGTTCGGCCAGGATGTCGAACACGGTCATCCGCGGGTCCAGCGCCCCGATCGGGTCCTGGAACACCATTTGCAGCGTGCGCCGTAGCTGGCGTTCCGCGCCCCGTCCGCGCAGCTCGGCGACGTCGACCCCGCCGATCCGGATGCTGCCGCTCTGCGGCGGGCGCAGGTTCATGATCTCGAGCAGGGTGCTGGTTTTCCCGCAGCCCGACTCGCCGACCAGCCCGAGCGTCTCGCCCTGCCGGATGTCCAGGTCGACCCCCGACACCGCGTACACCCAACCCACCCGCCGCTTCAACAGGGCACCCCTGAGCAGCGGAAACGTCTTGCTGAGGCCCTTGACTTCGAGCACGGCGGGACGCTGCTCCCGGGGAACGTGCGCCGCCGGTGCGTCCGGCGCTGGCGGAACCGGGTAGACCGGGCGACCGTCGATGCGGCCCCCACAATTGACCGCCCGGCCGTCGTATCGGATCTCGTGGGCACGGATGCACGCGGCGCGGTGCCCGTCCACAGCCGCGCCGGGAACCACCGTCAGTTCCGGCTCCCGGTCGCCGCACCCGGGCACCGAGACGGGGCAGCGCGGCTGGAACGGGCAGCCCGGGGGAAGGTCCACCAGCAACGGGGGGTTGCCCGCAATAGGCACCAGCGGCCGGCGTTCGGCAACGTCAACCCGGGGGACGGCACCGAGCAGGCCGATCGTGTACGGCATCCGGGGCCGGGCGAACAGCTCCTCCACCGGCGCCAGCTCGACCGGCCGTCCCGCGTACATCACCAGCACCTCGTCGGCGACCCCGGCCACCACGCCGAGGTCATGGGTGATCATGATCAGCGCCGCGCCGGTCTCGGCCTGGGACAGGCGCAACACGTCGAGGATCTGCGCCTGCACCGTCACGTCGAGCGCGGTGGTCGGCTCGTCGGCGATGATGATCTGCGGATCGTTTGCCATCGCCATGGCGATCACCACACGCTGCCGCATCCCGCCGGAGAACTCATGCGGGAACGAACGGGCCCGCTCGGCCGCATTGGGGATCCCGACCAGGTCGAGCAGTTCCACCGCCCGTTTCCAGGCGATATCGCGGTCCAGGTTCTGGTGGATCTCCAGCGCCTCGACGATCTGCCGACCCACACTGAAGATCGGCGTCAAGGAGGACAGCGGATCTTGGAAAATCATGCCCAGATCCCGGCCACGGATCTTGGACATCTGCCGGTCGTCCAGCTCAAGCAGCTCGCGGCCGTTTAGCGCGATCGAGCCGGTCACCGAGGCGTACTCCGGGAGCAGCCCCATGACCGCCATCGAGGTGACCGACTTGCCCGAGCCGGATTCGCCGACGATGGCGAGCGTCCGGCCGGGGCACAGGTCGAAGTCGACGCCGCGCACCGCGTCTACCCGGCCGGCCTCTGAGGGGAAGGAGACCGCCAGGTCGCGGACCGACAGCACCGGCGCGGTCCGCGGGAACCCCATCACGCTCGGCCTGCGGAGTGCGAGGTGGGGTCGAGAGCATCCCGCAGGCCGTCCCCGATCAGCGCCATCGAGACGGTGAGCAGGGTGAGCATCGCGGCCGGAAAATAGAATAGCCACGGCGCGCTGGTGATCGTGTTGGCTCCGTCGCCGAGCAGGGCACCCAGGGACACGTCGGGCTGCTTCACGCCGAACCCGATGAACGACAGCCCGGTCTCGGCCTGCACCGTGGCGACCACTCCGAGGGTGAACGAGACGATCAGCAGCGAACCGATATTCGGGATCAGGTGACGCAGCACAATCCGCAGCGAGCTGACACCCATGAACCGGGCCGCCTGGATGTACTCCCGCTCGCGCAGTGAGGTGGACAGCGACCACACCACCCGCGCGCCTAACATCCAGCCGAACGCCGTCAGCACCAAGATCAGCACCTTCCAATCGCCGCCGACCTTCTGCGAGATCAGCGCCAGGATCAGGAAGGAGGGCACCACCAGCAGGAAGTGCACGACGCCGAGGATGGCCTTCTCCGCGGTGCCACCCAGGTAGGCTGCCGCCGCCCCGACGAACGCCGAGATGAGCGTGGTCAGCAGAGACACCACCACGCCGATGATCATCGAGCGCTGCAAGCCGTGCGTCGTCTGGGCGAATGTGTCGTTGCCGGTGCCGTTGGTGCCGAACCAGTGCATTGTCGAGGGCGCCGAAGCCAGGTTGGTGAAGTCGACGTCGGTGTAGGTGTAGGGGGTCAGCATCGGGCCGGCAATGGCGAATACAACCAGCACGGCCAGGATCACCAGTCCGGCCACCGCGCCCCAGTTACGCAGGAATCGGCGCATGTAGAGGCGGCGGCGGCTTAGCCGCTGGCCGCGGCGGGCCACCCGCTCCTCGGTGGGAGACAGCACAGTGTCGACGGTGTCGACCTTGTCGACGATAGGCTGCAGCGGGGGAACGTTGGTGGTCATCAGTTCACTCGCACTCTCGGATCCAGTGCCACGACGGCGATGTCGGCGAGGATCGCGCCGATCGCGGTCATCAGCGCGCCGAATGCGGCGACGGCGACCGCGCCGTGTATGTCGTTCTTGCCGATCGTCTGGATGAAGTACTGGCCCATGCCCTGCCACGCGAAGATCGTCTCGGTGATCACCGCTCCGGTGAACAGCGCCGGAATTGCGAACGCCACCGAGGTGGCGACCGGGATCAGCGACGTGCGCAGCCCGTGGCGGCGGATGGCGCTCTGCCGGGTCAGCCCCTTGGCCCTGGCCAGCCGCACGTAGTCGGAGTTGATGTTGTCAAGCAGTAGCGAGCGTTGCAGTAGGTGGTAGCTGGCGTAGCCGATTACGGTGAGCGAGATGGTCGGCAGGATCAGGTGCCGCACGCGGTCCAGCAGCAGGGGCCAGAATCCGTTCACCGTGGGGGACTGGGCGCCCGCGACGAACAGCAATGTGCTGCCCACTGACTGATTGAACGCGATCGCCAGCAGGACCACCGCCAGCGAGGCAACGACTACCGGAGTATTGAGCGTAATGATCGACACGCCCTGATAGAAGCGGTCGGCGAACCGGTACTGACGAGCGGCGGTGTACACGGCCAGGCTGATCCCAATGAGCGTGGAGAGGATCAGCGATCCCAGCACGAGTTGGGCGCTCACGCCGATCCGGAAGCTGATCTGCGAGTTCACGCTCTCCCCGACCGGCGAGTACCCCCAGTTCCAGTGCACGACGATACCGCTGATCCAGTGCCACCAGCGGTCCAGCAACGGGGTGTCCCGGCTGAGGTTGTACTCGGCCAGCGAGCGGCTGATCTGCCCAGGCGTGCGAGGTGGCCGCAGCTGGAGGTAGTTGGCCCGCGGGTCCAGGAAAAAGTTCGCCAGGAAGTACGTCAGGTTGGTGGCCACCACGATCATGAGCAGCCAGCCAAGAGACCTTCTGAGGAGGTATCCGAGCACGAGCGCAGCACTCACTTCCTCTCGTGAGGATCGGTTACGTACGTATCCGACCGCCCCTCCGGGTGAACGCGAAGGCGCTCACCCGGGACAATTGCGGACACTACGAACTCGGGGCCGAAGAAATACTAAACCTGCGGGTCTCGGCTGCCTCGACTACCGGCACCGTTGCGCGGTGGTGCTGGTCGCCGCCGGATGGCAGGTGATCAGCCGGCACTGGGTAAGGCGCCTACCTGGGCAGGCCACGCAGGTGCACAGGATACGGATCCAGTCCGGGCGCGCGTCACCTCCAAGCCGACGCAGGGTTGCTCCCCGTGGCGCCGATCGTCGGGCTGCTGTGGGTGGTCCTCGACGGTGGTGGCGTGTCCACTTGGGCGCGCGCCGATCAACAGTCTGGATCGATCAGCTACACAGTGGATCGATGAAGCCCCAGCGACGCGAGATGCTTCCGTTGGCCAGGGCCCTAGCCGCGCGATTTCTGGCAGCGTCGCAGATGGGCTTGCGCGAGTGCCCGGGACGCGTGAAGAGCTATCCGTCCTATGGGCTTCCCGTTGCGGGGCTCTACGCTATTAACGGTCCCGGCACCGCGACTTATGGCTCGAAGGAGTGCCCGTGGGGATCATGGCGATGTTGTGATCCATCGCGCCACCGCATCGGAGCGGGCATCAATCGTGGCGCTGCTGCCGGACGATGAGATCGGCGTCGGTCGCGAGTCGCCAGATGACCTCACGCCGTATCAGCGTGCGTTCGAGGTTACTGAGTCAAGGACAAGTTGCTCGTGGTCGCCGATCGTAACGGACAGGTCACCAGCCGCCTTCGCTGCTCGGCCATCTCGTCGAGCAGTTCGCGCAACTTGCTCATTCCGACGCCTTTTCCGCCGGTGATACTGCCACCGCTCGTGCGGCGTCAGGGCCGTCGCTGAGCAACACACGGAATCCGTTCTCGTCGAGCACCGGCACCTTGAGCGTCACAGCCTTGTCGTACTTCGAGCCGGGCGCGTCACCGACGACCACGAACGCGGTCTTTTTCGACACCGACCCGGCTGCCCGGCCCCCTCTCACCGCGATCGCCTCAACAGCCTCGTCCCGGGAGAAGCCCTCCAGCGAGCCGGTGACCACGATGGACAGTCCCTCGAGGTGGCGCACCACCGAGTCGTCGACCGGCTCAGCCATCCGCACCCCGGCGGCGCGCCATTTGGCTACCACCTCGCGGTGCCAGTCCACCTCGAACCACTCGCGCACGGCAGCGGCGATCGTCGGGCCAACACCGTCGACTGCGGCCAGCGCCTGCTCGTCGGCGCTCTCGATGGCCTGCAACGTACGGAACTCCCGGGCCAGCGCTTGGGCAGCGGTGGGCCCGACGTGCCGGATCGACAGCGCCACCAGGATCCGCCACAGTGGGCGATCCTTCGCGGCGTCGAGATTCGACAACAGTTTGCGTCCATTTGCCGACAGTTCTCCGGCTTTGGTGCGAAACAGTTCCACCGCAAGCAGTTTGCGCTCGTCAAGGGAGAACAGATCGCCCTCGTCGTGCACCACACCGGCGCCAAGGAGCGCCACCGCAGCCTCGTAACCGAGCATCTCGATGTCGAAGGCGCCGCGTCCGGCCATGTGGAAGATCCGTTCCCGGAGCTGCGCTGGGCAGGAGCGGGCGTTGGGACAGCGGATGTCAACGTCGTTCTCCCGCTCGCGACGCAATGGCGTGCCGCATTCTGGGCACTGCGTGGGCATGACGAACTCGCGTTCGTCGCCGCTTCGCAGGTCCACCACCGGGCCGAGGACCTCAGGGATGACGTCACCAGCCTTGCGGATCGTCACGGTGTCGCCGATCAGAACGCCCTTGCGGCGTACCTCATCGGCGTTGTGCAACGTCGCCAGCGACACCGTCGACCCCGCGACCGTCACCGGTTCCATGAACGCGAACGGGGTGACCCGGCCGGTGCGACCGACGTTGACCCGAATATCCAGCAGCTTGGTGGTGGCCTCCTCGGGCGGGTACTTGAAGGCAATCGCCCAGCGGGGCGCTCGGGACGTCGAGCCCAGCCGGCGCTGCGCGGATACCTCGTCGATCTTCACCACGATGCCGTCGATCTCGTGCTCGACCTCGTGGCGATGCTCACCCCAGTAGACGATGTGCTGGGTCAGCTCGTCGACCGTGGTCAGCAACCGGGTGTGCCCGGAGACTGGCAGTCCCCAGGCCGCCAGCGCCTGGTAGGACTGCGACTGAAGCACCGGTTCGAACCCGCGCCGGCGCCCCAGGCCGTGGCAGAGCATTCGCAGCGGTCGGCTGGCGGTGACCCGCGGGTCCTTCTGCCGCAGCGAACCGGCTGCGGAGTTGCGGGGGTTGGCGAAGGGTGGTTTGCCCGCCTCGACGAGCGCCGCATTGAGTTCGGCGAAGTCGGCGAGCCGGAAAAACACCTCGCCGCGCACCTCGAGCAACTCGGGCACCGGATACTCGGTGCCGCTGCGCAGCCGGTCTGGGATGTCGCGCAGCGTGCGCAGGTTGAGCGTGACGTCTTCACCGGTGCGTCCATCGCCGCGAGTCAGACCGCGGATGAGGCGGCCGTCTTGATAAAGCAGGTTGACCGCCAGCCCGTCGATCTTCAACTCGGCCAGGTAGTGCACCTCGGTGCCGACCTCGCGAGCGACCCGATCAGCCCAGGCGCTCAGCGCTTCGGTGTCGAAGGCGTTGTCCAGGCTGAGCATCCGCTCCAGGTGGTCGTGCGCGGTGAACTCGGTGCTGAAGCCGCCACCGACCACTTGCGTCGGCGAGTCCGGCGTCACCAGCGAGGGCCAGCGTTGCTCCAGCTCCTGCAACCGGCGAAACTGCCGGTC